>CAZSNW010000078.1:0-11241 GCA_964608245.1 uncultured Micromonosporaceae bacterium | reverse complement strand
CATGAACCAGAACCTGGTCTGCCCGGGGGTCCCGAACAGATACAGGATCAGGTCGCTGGACATGGTGATGCGCCCGAAGTCCATCGCCACGGTGGTCGTGGTCTTGCCGGGCACACGACTGGTGTCGTCCACCTGGGCGCTGGCCGAGGTCATCACCGCCTCGGTGGTCAGCGGCGTGATCTCGGAGATCGAGCCCACCAACGTGGTCTTGCCGACACCGAACCCACCCGCGATCAGGATCTTCGCCGACCTGATCGTGGGCGGCCTGCCCGTACCCCTCTCAGAGCTTGCGGAGTCCACTCAGCACCCTCTCCAGCAGTTCCATGCGGTCTTCGTAGCCTTCGTTGATGGTCGGGTCGTGCAGGGTGAGCAGGCCCTCGTTGGCCATGTCGGCCACCAGCACCCGCGCCACCCCGAGCGGCACCCGCATGTGGGACGCGATCTCCGCAAGCGACAACGGCCGTCCGTCACACAGCTCGGCGATCGCCTGTTTGTCACGTCCGGCGAACGCGGCCTCCTGGCGTCCTTTGGGGGTGGTGGTCAGGATCGCCTCGATCGCGATGTGTCGAGACGGTTCGGTGCGGCCACGGGTGACCGCGTAGGGGCGGATCAGGTTGCCCCGCGGATCCTGCCTGGGACCGTCCACCGTCCACCTCTCGTACTGTCAAGCCGCCCCGCATCACCGTTCGTGCCCGGCCACCGCTGTGCGGGGTGCGGGCGACAGGGCGGCACCTACCCGCTCCACCAGCAGCGCCATCTCGTAGCCGACCTGTCCGACGTCGCAGTTGCGGGCCGCCAGGGCCGCCAGCGCGGCGCCGTCACCGATCGACATCAGGAACAGGAACCCACCGTCCATCTCCACCACGTTCTGCAGGACGTTGCCGGCCTCCAGCAGACCGGCGGCGCCCTGGGTCAGGCTGACCAGCCCGGAGGCGATCGCCGCCAACTGGTCGGCACGGTCGCGCGGCAGGTCCCGGGATGCGGCCAGCAGCAGCCCGTCGGCGGAGACGGCGATGGCGTGCGAGACGCCAGGGGTCTCCTCGGCGAAGTGGGCCAGCAGCCAGCTCATGTCCTGCGGCTGCAGCTCCTGCCCACGTAGCGGAGTGGTCATGTAAGGCGAGTCTCCTCCCTTGTCGTACACGTCAACGTCCTCCCCGGTCCCGGCCCCGCTGCACACCGCGGTGGTAGGCCGACAGCAGACCGCGGACCTCGTCGGGGGAGCGCCGGTGCACACCCGTCGAGGCCTGGCCGCCACCGGTCTCCACGCTGCCCGGGACCAGCTGGGCCTGGGGGACGCGCTTGGGTAGTCCGGAACGCGTGACACCGCCGACCGGCGGCTTCGCGGCAGCCGCCGCGGCCGTCCACCCGGAGTCGGCCGGGCTGCGCCAGTTGGTGAGGGTCGGAGCCTCCGTGCCGCTGTGCGCGGTGCGGGTCGGCTCCGATCCCCGGTCACCACCCGCGTCGCCGCCCAGGTCGAGCACCCCGTGCTTGCGGAACCACATCGCCTCCGTCTGCTGGAAGATGGGCAGCTCGACGGTGGTGTCGACCGGTTGGCTGTGCGCCGGTGCCGGGGGCAGGCTGTTGATCCGCCGCACCAGGTCCTCCGGCGGCCGGCCGGCCACCGGCTGCTCCAGGGTCTCCGGCCGGTCGTGGGTGGACACCGTCTGGTGGTGGAGGTCGGTCCGGTCATCGGACAACGGGCTGGTCAGGCTGGTGCGCTGCTGCACGTGGTTGACGAGCTCGGCGCGGCGCGGCAGCTGACCCAGGTGCCGGGCGGGGACCGGCGGGACCGCGAGGCGTTCGTTCAACCGCGGCGGCCGCTGCATCGGAACCTCCGGGATCCGGCTGCGGTACTGCGGCAGCACCAGGATGCTCGGCGGCAGCGCCACGTACGCGGTGGTGCCGCTGCGGCTGCCGGAGCGCAGCTCCACCCGGATGCCGTGCCGGGCGGCCAGCCGCGCCACCACCGCCAGCCCCATGCGGCGGAACGTGGTGATCTCCAGTGCCGGCGGCGAGGCGAGCCAGGCGTTGAGCTGCTCGGTCTGCTCGTAGGGCATGCCCACGCCGCGGTCCTCGATCTGGATGATCACCTGGTCGCCCAGGCGGCGGCCCTCGGCGACCACCGGCGTGTCCGGCGGCGAGAACCGGGTGGCGTTGTCGAACAGCTCCGCGACCAGCCGTACCACGTCGTTGACGGCCAGCGCCACCACGGACACGTCGCTGTCGACGGTGCCGAACTCGATCCGGTCGTAGTGCTCGATCTCCGACTGGGCCGCGCGCAGCACGTCCGGGATGGCCGCGTCGTCGGTCCGTGGCGGGCTGCTGTCGGCGCCGGCGAGCACCAGCAGGTTCTCGTCGTTACGGCGCATCCGGGTCGCCAGGTGGTCCAGGGCGAACAGCCGCGCCAACCGCTTGGGGTCCTCTTCGTTCCGCTCGATCTCGTCCAGCTGGTTGATCATCCGGTCAACCAGCGCCTGGCTTCGGCGGGCCAGGTTGAGGAACATGGTCGAGACGCTGGTCCGCAGGGCCGCCTGCTCGGCCGCGACCCGCACCGCCGCCTGGTGGACCACGTTGAACGCCTGGGCCACCTCGGCCACCTCGTCCCGACCCTGCAACGCGATCGGGTCGCGGACCTGGGCGGCGATCTCCGCCGGCGTGTGTTCACCGAGGGTCTTGGGATCGCTGAAGTGGGCCACCGTCTGCGGCAGCTCCCGGTGGGCCACCGCCAGCGCGCCGTCCCGCAGCCGGCCCAGCGAGCGGGCCAGCGAACGGGCGAGCAGGAACGCCACGGCGACGGCCACCAGCAGCACGGCCAGGACGACGGCGGACTCCACCAGCACCTGCCGCACCACCGTGTCCCGCAGGGCGGTGGCCTGCGCCAGCTGGTCGGCGTACAGCTTCTCCTCGGCGTACCGCACCAGGTTGACCATCGCGCCCAGCGCCCGCTCGGCGTCCTCCGCGGAGATGCCGGGCCGGCCGCCGGTGGCGCGGATCAGGTCGTTGGAGACGTTCTCGGCCAGCACCACCGCGGCGCCGGTCAGCGTGGTGTTGACCAGCGCCAGCTGCTCGGGGCTGGCCGCCAGGGCGAAGGCGAGCAGCGCCTCCTGCTGGGCGGTCTGGGCGGCCTGGAACGCGGTGATCTTCTCCCGGTCCAGGCTGCCGCCCCGCAGGGCGAGGTAGCCGATGGCCTGCGCCTCCGACATCTGCGCCTTGGCCTTGGACAGCGTCGTCACGGCGCGGACGGACTCGGCCAGGTCGGGGTCACCGGCGACCTGGGCGACGGACTCCTGGTAGTTGATCAGGTCGGTGATGATCACCCCGTACCGCAGCACGGCCGCGGTCGCGGTGACGTTGGTGTCACCGAGGATCTCCTGGCGGATCGTGTTGAGGGTGCCCAGCTGCTGTTCGACGCGATCCAGACGCTCGCGCACCAGGGTCGGGGTGGACCCGAGCCGGTCCCGCGCGTCGCGGAACGCCGCGACCGCACGGTCGGTGCGGGTCGCCTGGGCGTTGAACGCCGTCGACCCTTCGGTGCGCCCGTCCAGCAGCGCCATCGCGGCCATCCGTTCCCGGTGCAGTTCGTGTGTGACCGACGCGGCGTGGGCGGCCACGTCGGTGAGCGACTGCACCAGGTCGGCGGCGACGGCCCGCTGCGCGGTGTCGAACAGTCGCATCCCGGCCAGCGCGACGACCGCCACCAGCGGAATGAGCAGGATCAGCCCCAGCTTGGAGCGGATCCGCATGTCCCGCAGTCGCCACCGCGGCCGGCTCCGGGCACGCTCCATAGCGGTGGCTGTCGTTGCTGACCTCCCAGTCAAAGCGTGCCTCCGTGGTGCCGTCGTGCGCGGAGAGTCGGTCGCGTGCTGTCGCGGAGCACGCGCGTCAGCGCAGCGTCCCCGCAGAGCACGTCGGCGATTCCATCACAGTCACCCTGGGTAGGGAAGTGCCGCCCCCAGTGTCCAGGTGCGACGGTGACGGGTTACGGTCACCGGCTGGCCCTCCGCACGGTCGGTCACCATGCGTTGACCAGCGATGACGAGCCTACCGCTGCGGTCGACGGTGACCGGACCGGTGCGACGGTGAGCGTCGGCACATCGGCGCCTGAGAAACGTGTGATACGTCTCACATTCTCGAACCGCTCGCTTGTCGGTACACGACCGTCCGGATGCACCGGTGTGCCGCGGTCTCCGTCGCCTGTGCCCACCGGCCAGCTGGTCGCGGCGCCGGTCTATTGTGGGTCCGCGATCGACCTGGTGGCCGACGACCACATCGGCGGGGTCGCGGCTGTCCGACACGTCACACCCGGCAGGAGGAGCACAGTGGGCTGGTCTGGAATCCGAAACCGTGTCCGGACGGTGGCGCTGGTCGCCGCGGTCACCACGCTCCTGTCCGGTTGCGGATTCCTCGAGGCGCAGGAGCCGGTGGAGACTGTCGTCATCGGCGCCACCCTGGAGCTGACCGGTGCCGACGCCGAGATCGGTACCGTCTACCGCAACGCGCTGGAGCTGCGGATCGACCAGATCAACAGCCAGGGCCTGCTGCCCGGGCGGCGGCTGGAGCTGCGCGTCCTCGACAGCCGGTCCGACCCCGGCACCGCCGTCAGCAACGTCAACGAACTGGCCGGTGACCCGGCCGTGTCGGTGATCGTCATCGGGGCGTGCGTGCCGTGCGCGATGGCGGTGGCCGAGGTCGCCGACCAGCTCGCGGTGCCGGTGATCGCGCTCTCCGGTCCGGAACAGGTCGTCACCCCGCTGGAGCAGCGGCAGTACGTGTTCAAGCTCAACCCGAACCCGGCCGAGACCGCGCTCGCGCTCTCCCGGGAACTCGACCGGGTCAACGCCACCACCGTGGGCGTGGTGGCGGTGGACAACGCCTACGGCGACGACGGCATCGACCAGCTGGAGGCGCTGGCCGCGCAGCAGGGCTTCGACCTGGTCGTGGTGGAACGGATCAGCAACGACGACGACTCGGTGGCGGCGGCGGCCGCGGCGGTCGCCAGCTGGGCACCGGAGCCCGAGCCCGGTATCTTCCCGCCGTTCCCGGTGGAGCCGACCGGACCGGACGCGGTGGTCCTGTGGGCGCCTGCGTCGCTGACCGCGCGGGTGGCCACGGCGCTGCGCGACCGCGGCTTCGAGGGCTACCTGTTCCTCGACGCCATCGCCGCCTCGGACGTGCTGTTGTCCGGCCAGGAGGCCCAGGCCCTGAACGGCGCGACCATGGTGTTCACCGAGTCGCTGGTGATCGACGAGGTGATCGCCACCTCCCCGGCGCGGGCGGCGCGCAAGACGTGGTTCCGCGCTTACGTGGCCCGCTACGGCAACTACCACGCGTTCTCCGCCTTCGGCGCGGACGCGGTCGACGTCGTGGTCAACGCGCTCAACCGGATGGACACCGTGGACCGCGCCACGCTGCGGGCCACTCTGGAGAGCACCCAGCTGGACGGGGTCGCCGGCGCGATCCGGATGAGCCCGCGCCACCACTCCGGTCTCATGCAGCAGGCGTTGCAGCCGCTGGTGGCCCGCCAGGACCGCTGGCAGCTGGCCCGCTGACCGGCCGGTGGCCCGTAAGGCGTCAGACCCTCTGACAGATCGGCCCTCCCCGGAGCTCCGGGGAGGGCCGATCTGTGTCCGTACCGGTGCGGCGGGCCGCCGCCCGGTGACCTCAGGCGGACAGGTGCCGCGCCCAGGGCACCACCAGCCGCTCCAGACCCACGATCGCGTAGAACAGCCCGATACCGATCACCGCGGCCAGCGCCACCGCGGCGAAGGCCAGCGGCGTGTTGGCGTTCTGGGTGGCGCGGACGATGACCATGCCCAGGCCGCTGTTGGGTTGGGCGATCTGGGCCACCACCGCGCCGATGATCGCCAGGGAGATCGCCACCTTCAGCCCGGTGAAGGTCTGCGGCAGCGCCCACGGGATGCGGATGCGGGTGAACATGTCCCAGCGCGAGGCGGTCAGCGACCGGCCGAGCTCGACCATCTCCGTCGGCGTGGAGGTCAGCCCGGTCAACGTGTTGACCAGGATGGGGAAGAAGCACAGCAGGATGACCAGGGTGACCTTGGTGGAGGGCCCGAAGCCCAGCCAGATCGCCAGCAGCGGGGCGACCGCCACCTTGGGGATGGCCTGGATCGCCACCAGCAGCGGCAGCAGCGCGTCGCGCAGCAGCCCGGAGGCCGCCAGCACCACCGCCACCACCGCCGCCATCCCGGTGGCGGCCAGGAACCCCACCAGGGTCTGCCACAGCGTCGCCACGGTCTCGTCCAGCAGGTAGTCGCGGTAGGTGGAGAACGCCTTCGCCACGTCACCGGGGCTCGGCAGCAGGAAAGGGTCGGAGCCGTTGAGGATGGCGGCGCCCCACCAGCCGGCGACCGCCAGGATGAGGGCGACGACAGGTGCGAGGATGCGACGCATGGGGTGCTACTCCGGGGTGGACATCGGAACTCTGACAGAGTAGACCCCCGGCACCTCCCGGCCGGGGCCGGGAAGCGCCGGGGGTCGACGGGACGTCACTGCCCGGCGCCCGGCACCAGGTCGAAGGCCACCAGGTCCTCGGGGGCGATGGCGGCGTCCGCCGGGATGGAACCGGCCGCCTGGAGCAGGGCGATGGAGCGGGCGAGCTTGCTCGCGTCCAGCGTGCCCAGCGGGCCGTCGGCCGGGATGGCGTAGGCGCGCATGATCTCCAGCTCCTTGGCCGCCACGTCGACGTTGGTCTCCGGCACGTACTTGGCCAGGATCTCCGCCGCCTCCTGCGGGTGGTCCAGCGCGTACTGCAGACCACGCAGCAGGGCGTCGCGGAACCGGGCCACGAGGTCCGGGTCCTGCTGGACCTTCTCCACCGTGGTCATGAGACCCACGCCGTACAGGTCGGTGAGGTGGTCGGAGTAGGGCAGCACCTGGACGTCGCCACCGACCACGCCCTCCACCAGAGGCTCACCCATGGCGAACTGCTCGATCGCGTCGGCGTTACCGGACGCCAGCGCGTTGAGCAGCTCGGACGCCTGCACCGGCACCAGGTTCACCTTGCTCGGGTCGGCACCCGCCAGCTCCATGTAGGTGGGGAAGAGGGCCTCGGTGACGGTACCCGCGGCCACGGCCACGGTCTTGCCCTCCAGGTCCGCCGGCGAGGTGATCGAGGGGTCCTTGGCCATCAGGGCGACCGGCGGAAGCTGGTGGATCACCGCGATGGTGGTGAAGCCCTCCACCCCGTTGGCCCGGGCGATGATCGCACCGGCGATGTCGAACACCGCGAAGTCGGCGGTCCCACCGACCAGCGCCGAGGAGTTGCCGTTGGTGCCGGTACCGGGCTCGATGGTGACATCGAGGCCCGCCTCCTCGAAGAAACCCTTGTCCAGGGCCACGTAGGAGTAGGCGTCCCGGCCGAGCGACCCGAAGCTGGTGAGGAAGGTCACCTTCACCAGGTCGCCGTCACCGGGGTCTTCGCCGTTGTCAGTGCAGGCGGCCAGCATCCCGGTGAGCATCACCGACGCGGCGACAGCCGCCGCGGCTCGGCGCGCCCACCGGGCTGCGGAGATTGAGGGGTTCACTGGGTCAGTCCTCCAGTTCTGGTGTGTTGCCACAGTCCTTTGTCGTTGTCACACGTCGCCGCTGCCCGTCCCGCAGTCCGCGCAGGCGACTTCCGATGGGGACCGATCATCGGCGTGCAACAGCGTACGCCCCGTCACGAATCCACGCATAGTCACCTGGCGAACCGTCGACACCTCCGGCAGCGTCCCAACCGGCGGACAGCCCGGCCGCCGCCGTCCGGTGTGGCGTATGGTCGAGCACCGTGCAGGTGTGCCTGTTCGTCGAGCCGCACCGCGGCGCGACCTACGACGACCAGCTCGGACTCGCCCGCCTGGCGGAGGCGGCCGGCTTCGCCGGCTTCTTCCGCGCCGACCACTACCAGACGTTCGGCGCCGACCCCGGGCTGCCCGGTCCCACAGACGCATGGCTGACCCTGGCGGCTCTGGCCCGTGAGACCTCTCACATCCGACTGGGGACTCTGTTGTCGTCGGCGACCTTCCGGCTCCCCGGGCCGCTGGCGGTCATGGTGGCCCAGGTGGACCAGATGAGCGGCGGACGGGTGGAGCTGGGCCTGGGCGCCGGCTGGTACGAGCAGGAGCACCTCTCCTACGGCATCCCGTTCCCGCCGCTCGCCGAGCGGATGCGGCGGCTGGCCGAGCAGCTGGAGATCGTCACCGGCCTGTGGCGTACCCCGGTCGGCGAGCGCTTCTCCTACGCCGGTGAGTTCTACCGGCTGCAGGACGCGCCGGCGCTGCCCAAGCCCGTGCAGTCTCCTCACCCACCGGTCATCGTGGGCGGACGCGGGGACAAGGTCACCCCGCGGCTGGCGGCCCGGTACGCCACCGAGCTCAACGCCGCCTTCCTGCCGCCGGCGGCGGCCGCCGCGCGGTTCGCCCGCGCCGCCGAGGAGTGCGCGCGGCTGGGGCGTCCGGCCGGGCAGCTGCGCTGCGCGGGTGGGGTGCCGGGGGCCGTCGGCCGCACCGACGCGGAGGCGCGGCGGCGGGCCGAGGCGCTGCACGGCGCCAGCGGCGCGCTGCCGCCCGACGACGCCACCGTGTGCGGACCGCCGGAGGCGCTGGTGGAGCGTATCGAGCAGCTGCGGCAGGCCGGCGCCTCCCGGGTCTACCTGCGGCTGGGGGACCTGACCGACCTGGACCACGTGGAGCTGATCGCCGCGCAGGTGCTGCCGAAGGTCGCCGGCTGAACGCGAGCGCCCCGCCGGTCGGGTCCACCGCGTGCACGCAAACAGTGGGCTAGCATCGCAAAGCGTGACGACCAAGACGATCCACCTCGACGAGTCGGTGCACCGGTACCTGGTGGCGCACTCCACCCCGCTCGACGACGTCGCCCGCGACCTGGTCGACGAGACCCACCGGTTGCTGCCCGACCAGGTCAAGATGCAGATCGCGCCGGAACAGGCGCTGCTGCTCACGATGCTCATCAGGATCACCGGCGCCCGGCGCGTGGTGGAGGTCGGCACCTTCACCGGCATGTCGTCGCTGGCGATGGCCCGCGCCCTGCCCCCCGACGGCCGGCTCATCTGCTTCGACATCTCCGAGGAGTTCACCCGCGTCGCGCAGCGGTACTGGCAGCGGGCCGGGGTGGACGACCGGATCGAGCTGCGGCTGGGTCCGGCGGCCGAGCGGCTGCGGGAGCTGCCCACCGAGCCGCACCTGGACTTCGTCTTCATCGACGCGGACAAGACCGGGTACGAGACCTACTGGAACGAGCTGGTGCCCCGGGTGCGGTCCGGTGGACTGCTCGCGGTGGACAACGTGCTGTGGTCGGGCAAGGTGGCCGACGACTCGGTCACCGACGAGGACACCGTGGCGATCCGACGCTTCAACGACCTGGTACGCGACGACGGCCGGGTCGAGGTCGTGATGCTGCCGGTCGCCGACGGTCTGACCCTGGCCCGCCGGCGGTAGGACCACACCGGACCGCGGGTGCCGGGCGTGGTCTCGCCCCGCCCGGCACCGTTGCGGTGGCCCGGCTAACCTGACCACGGGGACACGGCGCCGCACGGAGGGCGAGGATGATGATCAAGCTTTCAGGCGTGTCGCACACCTACGGTGGCCGCGGGGGCGCGGTGCACGCGTTGCGCGACATCGACCTGGAGGTGTCCGAAGGCGAGTTCATGGCCATCATCGGCCGCTCCGGCTGCGGCAAGTCCACCCTGCTGCGCCTGGTGGCCGGCCTGCAGGCGCCGACCACCGGCGAGGTGTTCATCGACGGACAGCGGGTCCGCGAGCCCCGGCGCGACGTGTCCATGGTGTTCCAGCGCTCCGGGCTGCTGCCCTGGCGGACCGTGCTGGACAACGTGATGCTCCCGGCGGAGGTCTTCGGCTGGTCGCGCAGCATCTACCGCCGGCGGGCCATGGAGCTGCTGGAGCGGGTGGGTCTGGCCGGGTTCGAGAAGCGGCTGCCGCACGAGCTGTCCGGCGGGATGCAGCAGCGGGTGGCGCTGTGCCGGTCGCTGCTGCCGGAGCCGCGGGTGATGCTCATGGACGAGCCGTTCTCCGCCCTGGACGCGCTCACCCGCGAGGAGCTGTCGGTGGAGCTGCAACGCATCCACATGGAGAACAAGGTCACCGTGATGTTCGTGACACACTCCATCGAGGAGGCGGTGCTGCTCGCCGACCGTGTGACGGTGCTGTCGGAGCGCCCCGGCCGGGTGCGCGAGATCATCACGGTGGACATTCCGCGGCCGCGCAGCCTGGGGCGCAACGCGAACCTGGAGGCCGTCGCCCGCATCAGCGCCGAGCTGCACGAGCTACTCGCCCCCTCGGACCGGGCCGACGTGGCCGGGGTGGGCTGAGCCGGGCGGGTCAGCCCACCGGCTGGCGCATCCTGGCGACCTCCTCCGCCCACCAGGCGCGACCCTCCTCCGGCAGGGTGTCGATCGGGTCGTAGTAGGCGTAGCGGCGGGAGAGTGCGTCGGGGTCGTCGGCGTCCAGCGGGGTGCGGTAGTTCTTCGTCCACCACGAGATGCCCCGCACCCGGTCGTACTCGGCGACCATGTGCACCCACCGTTTGCCCACCAGCGGCACGTCGCACACCAGCCGCGGGGTGGCGTACCCGGGCAGCCAGCCCATGATGTCGTGCTGCAGCTGCTGGGCCTGCCACAGCGGCACCCGCCAGTGCTCGGCGTTGGGGATCATGTCGCACAGGTAGAAGTAGTACGGCAGGATGCCGGCCTCGCCCTGCAGCGCGAAGCACAGCTGGAGCAGGTCGGCGGCGGTGTCGTTGACCCCGCGCAGCAGCACACCCTGGTTGCGCACGTCCCGCACGCCGGCCTCCAGCATGGCGGCGGCGGCCTTCGCCACCGTCGGGGTGACGGAGTTGACGTGGTTGACGTGGGTGTGCACGGCCAGGTTCACCCCGCGGTCGCGGGCGGCCCGGGCGACCCGGGCCATGCCGGCGCGTACCTCGTCCTGCAGCCAGTGCTGCGGCAGACCGGCCAGCGCCTTGGTCGCCAGCCGGATGTCGCGCACCGACTCGATCTCCAGCAACTGCATCAGGTAGGACTCCAGGTGCCGCCAGGGCACGTTGGCCACGTCCCCGCCGGAGACCACCACGTCGCGCACCTGCGGGTGGGTGCGCAGGTAGGCAAGCTGCGCCTCGTAGCGCTGCGTCGGTTTGAGGGTGAGCCGCAGCTTGTCGACCGTCGGGGTGGAGTTGCCCACCAGGTCCATCCGGGTGCAGTGGCCGCAGTAC
>CAZSNW010000077.1:4669-11332 GCA_964608245.1 uncultured Micromonosporaceae bacterium | reverse complement strand
ACCGCGCTGTGTCTGACCCGGCAGGCGGTGCCGGTCCTCGACCGCGAGCGCTACGCCTCCGCCGAGGGACTGCTGCGCGGCGGCTACATCCTGTCCGAGGCGGCCGGCGGCGCGCCGCAGGTGGTGATCATGGCCAGCGGCTCGGAGGTGGCGTTGGCCCTCGGCGCCCAGGAGCGGCTGCAGCAGGCCGGGGTGCCGACCCGGGTGGTGTCGATGCCCTGCCAGGAGTGGTTCCGGGCACAGCCCGCCGAGTACCGCGACCACGTGCTGCCGCCCGAGGTGCGCGCGCGGGTGAGCGTGGAGGCCGCGGTGGCGATGTCCTGGCGGGATCTGGTCGGCGACGCCGGCGAGTGTGTCAGCCTGGAGCACTACGGGGCGAGTGCGCCCGGCGAGGTGCTGTTCGAGAAGTTCGGGTTCACCGTCGAGGGAGTGGTGGCCGCCGCGTACCGGACGTTGGAACGGGCGTCAGCGTCCCGTTAGGCCGCGGCCGGCCACCGGCCCGACCCGCGCACGAGGAGGTGCCGACCATGAGCGACCGGCTGGCCGAACTGTCCGCCACCGGGGTGGCGATCTGGCTGGACGACCTGTCCCGGGACCTGCTCGCCACCGGCGGGCTGGAGCGGATGCGGCGTGAGCAGCACGTGGTCGGGGTGACCTCCAACCCGACGATCTTCGCCAAGGCGGTCACCGGCTCCGAGCGTTACCAGCAGCAGCTGCACGACCTGGCGCTGCGCCGGGTGACGGTCGAGGAGGCGGCCCGGGCGATCACCACCTACGACATCCGGTGGGCCTGCGACGTGATGCGCCCGGCGTTCGAGGCGAGCGGCGGGGTGGACGGGCGGGTGTCCGTCGAGGTCGACCCGCGGCTCGCCCACGACACCGAGCGCACCATCGCCGAGGCACGCGCCCTGTGGTGGCTGGTGGACCGGCCCAACCTGTTCGTCAAGATCCCCGCCACCGAACCGGGACTGCCGGCGATCACCGCCTGCCTGGCGGAGGGCATCAGCATCAACGTGACGCTGATCTTCTCGCTGCACCGCTACCGGCAGGTGATGGAGGCGTTCCTGGCCGGCCTGGAACAGGCGCTGGCCAACGGCCACGACCTTCGGCGGATCGCCTCGGTGGCGACGTTCTTCGTCTCCCGGGTGGACCCCGAGGTCGACCGGCGGCTGGACGAGATCGGAGGCCCGGCCGCGGCCGCGCTGCGGGGCCGCGCCGCCATCGCCAATGCGCGCCTGGCCTACCGGCAGTACGAGGAGGTGTTCTCCTCCCCGCGCTGGCAGGCGCTGGCCGACGCCGGCGGCCACCCGCAGCGCCCGCTGTGGGCGTCCACCTCCACCAAGGACCCGGCCTACCGGGACACCCTCTACGTGGAGGAGCTGATCGCCCCCGGGGTGGTCAACACCATGCCGCAGTCGACCCTGCACGCGTACGCCGACCACGGCCGCACCCTGCCGGACACGGTCACCGGCGCCTACGAGGAGGCGCAGGAGGTGATGCGGCAGCTGGCGGAGCTGGGGATCGACATCGACGACGTCACCGCCGTGCTGGAACGGGAGGGGGTGGCCAAGTTCGAGGCCAGCTGGCGGGAGCTGCTGACCTCGATCGAGAGACAGCTGGAGGCCGTGCGGTGAGCCGACCGGCCACCGACGGCCGACAGGCGGAGGGGGACGCCGATGACCGAGATCGCCGATCGGACGGTGGAGACCGCCGGTGGCCTGGCCGTGTGGGGGGCCGAGACGGTGCCGGGGGCCTCGCAGCTGCGGGCGCAGCTGCTGGCCGACCGGGTACCGGAGCGGCTGGCCGCCGGTGACCCTGAGCTGTGGGGACCGGCCGCGCGGGTGGAGGCCGCCAAGCGGCTGGGCTGGCTCGCCGCTCCCGAGCGCAGCCGGGCACTGGTGGCGCCGCTGGCCGAGCTCGCCGAGGAGCTCGCGGACCTGGACCGGGTGGTGCTCATCGGCATGGGCGGCTCGTCTCTGGCGCCGGAGGTGATCGCGGGCACCCTGGGACGGGCGCTCGTGGTCCTGGACACCACCGACCCGCACGAGGTGCGGGCGGCGCTGGCCGACCGGCCGGAGCGCACCGTGCTGGTGGTGTCCAGCAAGTCCGGCACCACCGTGGAGACCGACAGCGTGTGGCGGGTGTACCGGCACGCGCTGGGCCAGGCCGGGCTGTCCGCGGCCGAGGTCGCCCGGCGGCAGGTGGTGGTCACCGACCCGGGCTCGCCGCTGGCGGAGGCGGCCGCGCAGGACGGTCTGGTGACGTTCCTGGCCGACCCGACCGTCGGCGGCCGCTACTCGGCGCTGACCGCGTTCGGGCTGGTGCCCTCCGCGCTGTTGGGGGTGGACGTCGAGGAGCTGCTGGAGGAGGCGGCGGCGCTCGTGCCGAGCCTGCCGGACGAGAGCGGCAACCCGGCGCTGGCGCTGGGCTGCGCCCTGGCTGCCGGGGCCGTGCCGGACGCGGCGGGCGAGGCCGCCCCGCGGCGGCGGGACACGGTGGCGGTGGCCGGCGACGGCAGCGGTCTGGTCGGCATGGGTGACTGGATCGAACAGCTGCTGGCCGAGTCCACCGGCAAGCAGGGCCGGGGGCTGCTGCCGGTGGTGCTGGAGACGCCGGACGCGCCGGCCGGCCGGGACGCCCTGATGGTCACCGTCGGCGGGTCGCTCTCCCCCGGCACCACCCCCGGCAACGGGATGCTGCCCGACCTGTCTGTGCACGGCCCGCTGGGTGCGCAGTTCCTGGCCTGGGAGTACGCCACCGCGGTGGTCGGCCGGCTGCTGGAGGTCAACCCGTTCGACCAGCCGAACGTGGCCGAGGCCAAGGAGGACACCACGGTCATCCTGCGGCAGCGGCCGGAGCCGGAGCCGCCGACCGCGATCGACGGTGCGGTGGCGCTGCACGGCACCACCGCCAGCACCGTCCGCGAGGCGGTGGCGCAGCTGCTCGACGGGCTGGCCGACGACGGCTACCTGGCGGTGACCGCGTTCCTCGACCGCCGCGCCGAGGCGGAGGCGGCCGGGCTGCGTCGGTTGCTGGCCGGCGCCACCGAGCGGCCGGTGACCTTCGGCTGGGGCCCGCGCTACCTGCACTCCACCGGTCAGTACCACAAGGGTGGTCCGCAGCGGGGGGCGTTCCTCCAGATCACCGGCGAGGTCACCGACGACCTGCCGGTGCCCGGCCGGTCGTACACGCTCGGGCAGCTGCAGGCGGCGCAGGCCGCCGGGGACCGGGCGGCGCTGCGGCGCCGGGGCCGTCCGCTGCTGTGGCTGCACCTGCGCGACCGGGCCGACGGGCTGGCGCAGCTGCGACAGGCCGTCGAGGGGCTCGTCCGGTGAACCCGCTGCGGGACCCGCTCGACCGGCGGCTGCCCCGGTTGCCGGAGCCGTGCGTGCTGGTCATCTTCGGCGCCGGCGGCGACCTGGCGCAGCGCAAGCTGCTGCCGGCCGTCTACGACCTGGGCAACCGGGGACTGCTACCGCCGGAGTTCGCGGTGGTCGGCTTCGGCCGCCGTGAGTGGACCGACGAGGAGTTCGCCGCCGCGGCCCGTCGGGCCGCCGAGCACGGGGCCCGCACCCCGTGGCGGGAGGACGTGTGGCGGCGGCTGGCCGGCGGCATGCGGTTCGTCAGCGGGGTGTTCGAGGACGACGGTGCGTTCGACCGGCTCGTCGTCGTGCTGGAGGAGCTGGGCCGGCGCAACGGCGGACCGGTCAACGCCGCCTTCTACCTGTCGGTGCCGCCCCAGGCGTTCCCGGTGGTGCTCAAACAGCTGGACCGCACCGGGCTGGCCGACGGATGGCGGCACGGCGCCTGGCGCCGGGTGGTGGTGGAGAAGCCGTTCGGGCACGATTTCGCCTCGGCACGGCAGCTCAACCGGCTGGTGGAGGACGTCTTCCCGGCCGAGGACGTGTTCCGCATCGACCACTACCTGGCCAAGGAGACGGTGCAGAACATCCTCGCGCTACGGTTCACCAACATCATGTTCGAGCCGGTGTGGAACCACCGGTTCGTCGACTCGGTGCAGATCACGGTGGCCGAGGAGGTCGGCATCGGCGCCCGCGCCGGCTTCTACGACACCGCCGGCGCCGCCCGGGACGTGCTGCAGAACCACATGTTGCAGCTGTTGGCCCTGGTGGCCATGGAGGAGCCGGCCAGCTTCACCCCGGCGGAGATCCGCGCGGAGAAGCTCAAGGTGCTGCGCGCGGTGCAGCTGCCCGACGACATCGCCACCGGCACCGTCCGCGGCCAGTACCGACGCGGCTGGGTCGGCGGGCAGGAGGTGCCCGGGTACACCGAGGAGCCGGGGGTGCCCCCGGACTCGCGTACCGAGACCTACGTGGCGGTCAGGCTCGGGGTACGCAACAGCCGCTGGGTCGGGGTGCCGTTCTACCTGCGGACCGGCAAACGGCTGCCGCGCCGGGTCACCGAGCTCGCGGTGGTGTTCAAACGGGCCCCCCACCTGCCGTTCCGGCCCGCCGACGTGCACATGCTGCGCAACAACCAGCTGGTCATCCGGGTGCAGCCGGAGGAAGGGGTGGCGCTGACCTTCGGCTCGAAGGTGCCCGGCACCACCATGGAGGTGCGGGACATCGTGATGGACTTCCAGTACGGGCAGGCGTTCACCGAAGCCAGCCCGGAGCCCTACGAACGGCTGGTGCTCGACGTGCTGCTCGGCGACCGCACCCTGTTCCCCCACGCCGACGAGGTGGAGCAGAGCTGGCAGGTGATCGACCCGTTGGAGCGGGCGTGGGCGGGCAAGATGCCGGAGCCCTACCGGGCGGGTGAGTGGGGTCCGGTGGGGGCCGACCGGCTGCTGGCCCGCGACGGTCGCGCCTGGAGGCGGCCGTGACCCGGCTGTGGGACACCACCGGTGCCGAGGTGGTCCGGCACCTGGCGGCGGCCCGGCGCGGCGGTGGGGTCGCCAGCGGGGTGGCGCTGACCCTGATCGCCGCGTGCGACGAACCACCGGCCCCCGCCGTGGAGGAGGCGGTGTCTCTGGTCGCCGCCGCCCACCCCTGCCGGCTGCTGATGGTCACCCGCACCGGTGTCGACGACGGCACCCCCGACCGGCTGGACGCGGAGATCAGCATCGGTGGTCGACTGGGCGGCGAGGCGGTGGTGCTGCGGATGCAGGGGCGGCTGGCCGCCCACGCCGACTCGGTGGTACGCCCGCTGCTGGTGCCCGAGGTGCCGGTGGTGACCTGGTGGCACGGCCCGCCGCCGCGGAAACTGGGCGAGGATCCGCTGGGGGTGGTGGCCGACCGGCGGATCACCGACTGCGCGCAGAGCGTGGAGCCGGTGATGGCGCTGCGGCAGCGGGCGGCCGACTACGCCCCCGGCGACACCGACCTGGCGTGGACCCGGATCACCCAATGGCGGGCCCTGCTGGCCGCCGCCCTGGACACCTACCCGGGTCCCGAGGTGGTCGCCGCCACGGTCGCCGCGCCCGCCGACGACGTGGGCGCCGCGCTCCTGATGGGGTGGCTGCGCTCCCGGCTTCTGGCGGAGGTGACCCGGGTCGACGTCGCCGGTGACCAGCTGGAGTGGGTGCGGCTGGACCTGGCCGACCGGCAGACGGTGACGCTCCACCGCTTCGACGGGGCCGCGCGGCTGGAGCACAGCGGGCAGGAGCCGCGGGTGCTGCCGTTGGCCAGCCGCTCCCTGGGCGAGCTGCTGTCGGAGGAGCTGCGGCGGCTCGCCCCGGACGCCGCCTACGCGGACGCGCTGGCCGCGGCCACCGGGGTCACCGGGCTGCAGCACCGGCCGGCCGGCCACCGGCCGGTGCGGCTCGACGAGGAGGTCGTGCCGTGACCGTGGACGTGGTGGTCCACGCCGACGCTCCGGTGCTGGCGCAGGCGGTCGCGGCCCGCCTGCTGGTCCGGCTGGTGGACGCGCAGGCGGCCCGGGGTGAGGCCGCCGTGGTGCTCACCGGTGGCCGGATCGCCTCGGAGGTGTACCGTGCGCTGGCCGACAGTCCGGCCCGGCACGCGGTGGACTGGTCAAGGGTGCACCTGTGGTGGGGGGACGAACGGTTTCTGCCGGAGGGGCACCCGGAGCGCAACGCCACCGTGGCGTTGCGGGCGTTGGCGCCGCTGCCGCTGGATCCGCGGCGCATCCACCCGATGCCGGCCAGCGACGGGCCGGACGGGGACAACCCCGAGGCGGCGGCGGCCCGGTACGCGCGGACCCTGGCCAGCGTCGGCCACCCGGCCGACCTCCCCCACTTCGACGTGCTGCTGCTGGGGCTGGGTGAGGACGGGCACGTCGCGTCGATCTTCCCCATGCACCCGGCCGTCTACGAGACCGCCACCGTGTGCGCGGTGCGGGGTGCGCCCAAGCCGCCACCGGTGCGGCTGTCGTTGACCCTGCCGGCGATCCGACGCGCCGAGCAGGTGTGGCTGGTGGCCGCCGGTCCGGAGAAGGCGGACGCGGTGAGTCTGGCGTTCAGCGGCGCCGGGCCCAACCAGGTGCCCGCCGCGGGGGCACGGGGGGTGGACCGCACCCTGTGGCTGCTGGACCGGGCGGCGGCGGTGGGGGTGGCGCCCCGGATGCGGTCGCTGCGCTGACGGTGACGTCCGGTCGGGCCGCGGCGGGGGGCACCCCCCCGGCCCCACCCCGGCGGGGTGGGCCTGTCAGACCGCGGACCCCACCCACATGCCGAACCCC
>CAZSNW010000077.1:0-4659 GCA_964608245.1 uncultured Micromonosporaceae bacterium | reverse complement strand
GGGGGGGGGGGGGGGGGCCCCCGGGGGGGGGGGCGGGGCGGGGGGGGGCCCGCGGGGGGGGGCCGGGGGGGCGCCCCCCGCCGCCCCCCGACCGCGGCTGTCTGGTCCTGTCAGACCTCGGAACCCAGCCAGATGCCGAACGCCACGACGCAGGCGAACCAGATGACGCCGACCGCGATCGTGTAGCGGTCGAGGTTCTTCTCGGCGACCGAGGAGCCGGCCAGGCTGGAGGTGACACCGCCACCGAACAGGCTGGACAGGCCGCCACCCTTGCCCTTGTGCAGCAGCACCAGCGCGGTCAGCAGGATGCTGGTGATCACCAGCAGCAGCATCAGCAGGTAGGGAAACCACGTCGGCATGGGGTGTCAGTCCTCCGGGTCCGGATGCGGGTAGACCGCACCCCACCGTACAGGGTGCGGACCCGGTGCCGCGGCACCGGGTCCGCCGTACGGTAGCGGGTCGGTCACGGTTGTTCGACGACGCTCAGGCTGGGGTCGGCCAGCCCGATCGCCGACAGGTCGGGCATCCCGTACTGCGGGTGGATGAACGCGCCGCGCACGTTGGAGCCGTGCATCCGCAGCGCGTTGTTGTACATCAACGGGATGGTGGCCGCCAGCAGCTGGATCTCACTGTCCAGCTGGCCCCACAGCAGGTACTGCCGGTCCAGGTCACCCTCGGCCAGCGCCGCGTCGATCATCTCGTTGATCCGCGGATCGTTGAGGTACGACAGGTTGGTCGAGCCCGGGCCCAGGTTGCGCCCGTCGAACAGCGGCGTGATGACCGCGGAGCCGTTGGGCCAGTCGGGCACCCACCCGATCCAGACCAGGTGCCAGTCTCCGTGCCGATCGGCCAGGATGATCCTGAAGTAGTCCTGGGAGTTCAGCGGCTCGGTCACCACGTGGACGCCGATGCGCTGGTAGGACTCCACCACCGTGTGCGCCAGCCGGTTGATCTGCGGCACGTCCGGGTGGGCGAAGGTGATCTCACGCGGGCAGTCGATCCCCGCGGCGTCCGCCTGGACCAGGATCTCACGTGCCCGGTCGGGCTGCCCCTCCGGATGCTCGTGGGTGCCGTAGTGGTCGAACGGCTGGTGCGCCCGCAGGTTCGGGGGGATCATCGTGGTGGCGAGGTCCCCGAGCAGGGAGCCGCCGAACACCGACCGGAACTTGCGCTTGTTGATCGCGTACGCCAGGGCCTGGCGGCACTCCACGTGCGGGATCTTCTCGGTGTTGACCGCGAGGTACCGGACCGCACCCATCGGGCCGGCCGCCACCCGCTTGGACAGCACCGGGTCGGTCATCACCTGCTGGACGAAGTTGGGCGCGATGTCCAGGTCCAGCAGGATCCGGGACTTGTCGGTGCCCTGGTCGTTGATCAGGTCGTTGGTGGTCACCGCCCCGTCGTTGGTGGTGGTGAACTCGATCCGGTCCGGGTACGCCTGACGGTTCGGGTCGGTCGCCCGGTTCCAGTGCGGGTTGCGCTCCAGCAGCAGGTAGTTGTCCTGGGGCCGGCGTTCGTCGGCCCGGTGTTCGACGACCCGGTAGGGGCCGTTGGACATCGGCTTGAGCTTGTAGGCCTCGCGGTCGTCGTCGGCGCCGTAGGGCACGGGCGCGAACACGGGCATCGACACCGCGTACCCGAAGTCGCCCACCGGCCGCTTGAGGTGGAAGCGGACCACGTACTGGTCGACGCACTCCACCGACTCCAGCCCGCGCCCGTCGTTGTTGTTGCCCACCCACGGCCCCTCGTAGGGCGGGTCGTTGTCCTTCAGGTAGTCCAGCGGGTAGCGCGGGCCGGTCTGCCGCTTCGGGTCCCGGGAGAAGCGCCGCTCGATGCCGTACTTGAGGTCCCGGCAGGTCACCGGCTCACCGTTCTCCCACCGCACGCCCTCGCGGATGGTGAACTCCCACACCGTTAGGTCGGAGTTGGGCCGCCCGAGGTCGGTGGCGAGGTCCGGCACCAGTTCACTGCCGGCCGCCCCCGGCGCGGACCGGTAGCTGGTCAGCCTGCGGGTGATGAGGTTGTGGACGTTGGCCTCCAGCGCCAGGCTGCTGAGCTGGGGGTCCAGGTGGTACGGCCAGGTGGCCAACGAGACGTAGAGCGTCCCGCCCGGTACCGGACGGTCCGCTTCGGTGCCGGCGTCCGCGGTCTGGCAGGCGGCGGTGACGGCAATCAGGCACACCGCCGCCGCCGCGGCGGTGACCGCCCGCAGTCGCCGGCGCGGTCCGCTCCGGTGGGGCGGAAGAGGCAGCGATGGCTTCACAGCCGCCACTCTAGGTGGCCGGGGCCACCCGTGCGAGCCCGGGACCCGTGGACAACCGTCAGTGACCGGCCGCTCGGCAGATCGCGACGAACTCCTCCGGTACCAGGCTCGCGCCGCCCACCAGGGCGCCGTCGATGTCGGGCTGTTCCATGATCCCGGCGGCGTTGTTCGCCTTCACCGACCCGCCGTACAGCAGCCGGACCTCCTCGGCCACCGTCTGCCCGGCGACCTCGGCCAGGGTGCGGCGCAGCGCGCCGATCACCTCCTGGGCGTCGGCCGGGGTGGCGGTGCGGCCGGTGCCGATCGCCCACACCGGCTCGTAGGCGACCACGATCTGCGCCACCTGCTCCGGGGAGAGTCCCTCCAGCGCGGCCCGCAGCTGGCCGACGGTGTGGGTCACGTGCTCTCCGGCCTCGCGTACCGGCAGGGGCTCGCCCACGCACAGGATGGGCCGCAGGCCGCAGGCGAGGGCCGCGGCGACCTTGGCCCGCACCACCGTGTCGTCCTCGTGGTGGTAGGTGCGCCGTTCCGAGTGCCCCACCACCACGTAGGCGCAGCCGAGCGCGGCCAGCATGGGACCTGCGACGTCACCGGTGTAGGCGCCCTGCGGGTGCGGCGAGAGGTCCTGCGCCCCGTAGCCGATGGCGAGCTTGTCCCCGTCCACCAGGGTCTGCACGCTGCGCAGCGCGGTGAACGGCGGCAGCACCACCACCTCCACCTGCTCCAGCTCGCGCTCGGTGAAGCTGAACGCGAGCTTCTGCACCAGCGCGATGGCCTCCAGGTGGGTCAGGTGCATCTTCCAGTTGCCGGCCATCAACGGCCGCCGACGGCTCACCGTCACTCCCTCCTACGACTGGTCGGCGCGTGTCTACGACTGGTCGCCGTGTGCGCCGGCGCGCTCCAGGGCCGCAAGGCCGGGCAGGGTCCGCCCCTCCAGGTACTCCAGGGAGGCGCCGCCGCCGGTGGAGACGTGGTCGTACGCGGACTCGTCCATCCCGAGGGCGCGGACCGCAGCCGCCGTGTCCCCGCCGCCGAGCACGGTGAACCCGGGGCAGGCGGCGACCGCCTGCGCCACCCGCCGGGTCCCCTCGGCGAACGGTGCCAGCTCGAACACGCCCATCGGCCCGTTCCAGAACAGGGTGCGGGCCCCGTGGATCACCCGGGCGAACTCGCTGGCGCTGGCCGGGCCGATGTCCAGCCCGGCCCGGTCGTCGGGGATCTGGTCGACCTCCACCGTGACGTGGTCGGCGTCGGCGGCCACCTCGGTGGCCGCCACCACGTCGACCGGCAGCACGATCCGCTCCGGGTACTCCGCGAGCAGCCGGCGGCAGGTGTCCACCAGCTCGGGCTCCAGCAGGGAGCGGCCGATCGACATCCCCTTGGCGGCCAGGAACGTGAAGCACATGCCGCCGCCGACCAGCAGCCGGTCCACCTTGGGCAAGAGGGCTTCGATGACCGCCAGCTTGTCGGAGACCTTCGCCCCGCCGAGCACCACCACGTAGGGCGAGGTGGGAGCCTCGGTGAGCCTCTCCAGCGCCGCCACCTCAGTGGCCACGAGCAGACCGGCGTAGGCCGGCAGCCGCTCGGCCACGTCCACCACGCTGGCGTGCGACCGGTGCACCGCGCCGAACGCGTCGTCGACGTAGCAGTCGGCCAGCGCCGCCAGGCGGTCGGCGAACGCCGCCCGCTCGGCCGCGTCCTTGCTCGTCTCGCCTGGGTTGAACCGCAGGTTCTCCAGCAGCGCCACCTCGCCGTCGGCGAGCCCGTCGACCGCCAGGCGGGCCGACTCGCCCACCGTGTCGGTGGCGAACGCCACCGGGGCGCCCAGCAGCTCAGCCAGCCGCTCGGCCACCGGCGCCAGCGTCAACGCCGGGTCGGGTGTCCCCTTGGGACGGCCGAGGTGGGAGCAGACCACGAGCTTCGCGCCCGCCTCCCGCAGCCGCTGCAGGGTCGGCAGCACGGCCCGGATCCGGCCGTCGTCGGCCACCCGCCCGTCCGCGAGCGGCACGTTGAGGTCGGCACGCACCAGCACCCGCCGGCCACGCACCCCCTCGGCCAGCAGGTCGTCCAGGCCCCGCATCACAGGTCGGCACCCACGAGCTGGACCAGCTCGACCAGCCGGTTGGAGAAGCCCCACTCGTTGTCGTACCAGCCGACCACCTTGACCTGGTTGCCGATGACCTTGGTCAGGCCGGCGTCGATGATGCAGGAGTGCGGGTCGGTGACGATGTCAGCCGACACGATCGGGTCCTCGGTGTAGGCCATGATGCCGGCCAGCGGCCCCTCGGCGGCCGCCTTCAGCGCGCCGTTGACCTCCTCCACCGTGGTCTCGCGGCTGACGGTCACCGTCAGGTCGGTGCACGACCCGGTCGGCACCGGCACCCGCAGCGCGTACC
>CAZSNW010000076.1:0-11600 GCA_964608245.1 uncultured Micromonosporaceae bacterium | reverse complement strand
AGCTTGGCCGCCACCTGCAGGCAGTCGTCGAAGTTGCCGGTGAGCTGGATCAGCCTGGCACCGTGCACCAGCGCCTGGGCGAGCTTGCCCAACGCGATCCGCCCGTGCGGCACCACCACCGCGCTGGTGATGCCGGCCCGGGCCGCGTACGCGGCGGCGGAGGCGGCGGTGTTGCCGGTGGAGGCGCAGATCACCGCCCGGGCCCCGCGCTCCACCGCGCAGGAGACCGCCACCGTCATGCCGCGGTCCTTGAACGAGCCGGTCGGGTTCGCGCCCTCCATCTTGAGCAGGACCTCCGCCCCCACCCGCTGCGACAGCGCGGGAGCCGGGAGCAGGGGCGTGTCCCCCTCGTACAGGGTCACCACCGGGGTGTCACCGGTGACCGGCAGCCGGTCCCGGTACTTCTCGATCACCCCGCGCCACATCGCGCGGTCCTCACGGTCCGTCCCCCTCCACCCGGAGCACGCTCGCCACCGAGCGTACGACCGGCAGCGTCCGCAGCTTCGCGACGGTCGCCGCGAGCGCCGCGTCGGGTGCGGCGTGGGTGACGATCACCAGCGTGGCCTCGGTGCCCCGGCCGGTCTGGTGGACGGTGGCGATGGACACCCGGTGCTCGGCGAACACCCCCGCCACCGCGGCGAGCACGCCGGGCCGGTCGGACACCTCTAGCCGGATGTGGTAGCGGGTGACCACCTCGTCGACCGGGCGCACCGGCAGGTCGGCGTACGCCTCCAGGCCGGTCGGCCGCGGCCGGCGACCCGGCCACACCGCGTGCCGCGCCACCGCGACGATGTCGCCCAGCACCGCGCTCGCGGTCGGGGCGCCGCCGGCCCCGGCGCCGTAGAACATCAGCCGGCCGGCCGCCTCCGCCTCCACGAACACCGCGTTGTACGCGCCGTTGACCGCGGCCAGCGGGTGCTGGCGCGAGATCATCGCCGGATGGACCCGGACCGTCACCCCGTCCCCGGTGCGTTCGGCCAGGCACAGCGGCTTGATCACGCACCCCATCTGGCGGGCGGCGCGCACGTCCGCGGCGGTGATCTCGCTGATGCCCTCCCGGTGGACGTCGGCGACGCTGACCCGGGTGTGGAACGCGAGGGTGGCGAGGATCGCCGCCTTGGCGGCCGCGTCGAACCCCTCCACGTCGGCGGTCGGGTCCGCCTCCGCGTACCCGAGCCGGATCGCCTCCTCCAGCGCCTCGGCGTAGCTCGTGCCGTAGGCGTCCATGGCCGACAGGATGTAGTTGGTGGTGCCGTTGACGATGCCGGTGACCCGGGTGATCCGGTCGCCGTGCAGCGACTCCCGCAGCGGCCGCAGCAGCGGGATGCCGCCGCCCACCGACGCCTCGAAGTACAGGTCGGCGCCGCCCTCGACGGCGGCGTCGTGCAGCCGCCCGCCGTCCTCGGCCAGCAGCGCCTTGTTGGCCGTCACCACCGCCTTGCCGGCCCGCAGGGCCGCGACCAGCCAGTCCCGGGCCGGCTCCACCCCGCCGACCAGCTCCACCACCACGTCCACGTCGTCCCGGGTCGCCAGCCCGGCCGCGTCCGTGGTGAACAGCGCCGGGTCCACCGGCAGGTCGCCGCGGTCCCGGTCCGGCCGGCGTCCCGCCCCGCCGACCAGCGCGGCGCGGGCGCCGATGCGGGCGGCGAGGTCGTCGGCGTGCTCGTGCAGCAGCCGCACCACCTGCGAGCCGACGGTTCCGCAGCCCAGCAGCGCCAGGCGTACCGCTGACCGGTCGCTCATCCCACGTCCAGCGCCATCAGATCCGCCACCGTCTCCCGCCGGATCAGTACCCGGGACCGGCCGTCGGCCACCGCCACCACCGGTGGCCGCGGCAGGTAGTTGTAGTTGCTGGCCATGCTGCGGCAATACGCGCCGGTGCCCGGCACCGCGACCAGGTCGTCCGGGCGTACGTCCGCGGGCAGGAACTCGTCGGAGACCACGATGTCCCCGGCTTCGCAGTGCTTACCCACCAGTCGCGCCAGCACTGGCGGCGCGCTGCTGGCCCGCGAGGCCAGCGTGGCCGAGTACGCGGCGTCGTACAGCGCGGTGCGGATGTTGTCGCTCATGCCGCCGTCCACGCTGACGTAGGTACGCAGGCCGTCGACGTCCTTGACCGTGCCGACCCGGTAGAGGGTGAACACCGCCGGTCCGGCGATGGCCCGGCCCGGCTCCACCGACAGCCGCGGCACGGCCACGCCCAGCGCCGCGCACTCCTGCTCGACGATCTTGAACAGCCCGGCCGCCAGGTCCTCCGGACTCGCCGGATCGTCCCGGCTGGTGTACGCGATACCGAACCCACCGCCGAGGTTGAGCTCGGGCAGCTCCACGCCGTGGCGGCGCGCGATCTCCGCGTGCAGGCCCAGCACCCGCCGGGCCGACACCTCGAACCCGGAGGTGTCGAAGATCTGCGAGCCGATGTGGGAGTGCAGCCCGATCAGCTCCAGCACCCCGTCGGAGAGGATCCGGTCGACCGCGGCCGCGGCCGCGCCGCCGGCCAGCGAGAAGCCGAACTTCTGGTCCTCGTGGGCGGTGGCGATGTACTCGTGGGTGTGCGCCTCCACCCCGACGGTGACCCGGACCATGACCCTGGGGCGTACGCGACGGTCGCGCGCCAGCGCGGTGAGCCGGTCGATCTCGTGGAACGAGTCCACGATGATCCGGTCCACCCCGTAGTCGAGGGCGGCGGCGAGCTCCTCGACGGACTTGTTGTTGCCGTGGAAACCCATCCGCTGCGGCGGGAAGCCTGCGGCGCGCGCCACCGCCAGCTCGCCACCGGTGCACACGTCCAGGCCCAGGCCCTCCTCGGCGACGATCCGCGCCACCGCCCGGCACAGGAACGCCTTGCCGGCGTAGTAGACGTCGGCGCCGGTGAACGCCCGGGCGAACGCCCGGCAGCGTTGCCGGAAGTCGGCCTCGTCGAACACGTACGCCGGGGTGCCGTGCTCGGCGGCGAGGTCCGTCACCGGCACGCCGCCGACGGTCAGCACCCCGTCGGGGCCCCGGGTGACGGTGGCCGGCCACAGCCTTGGGTCCAGGGCGTTGACGTCGTCGGGCGGGCGCAGCCACGCCGGACCGGCGTGTCCGATGTCGGCGTGCAGTGCCCCCGCCTCATGCGCCCGCACCGCACCCCCCGGTGGTCGTGGTCAGCACCGGGCCATGCTACCGACCGGACCGCCGGCTGCCGGCCGTCTCGAGCGCGCTGACCAGCACGTGGGACGCCTCCTCCTTTTCGGCAACTGCGGCGAAGTTGTCGTCTGAAGGCCGCACTGTCGGGCAACTTCGCCGCAGTTGCCGCGGAAAGAGCGCGGTGGCCGGCCGTCGGCGGACGGCGGTCACCGACGGGGCGTCACATGCGGTCGGGGGCGGTGACGCCGAGCAGGTTCAGCCCGTTGGCGAACACGATCCGGGCGGCCTCGACCAGCCACAGCCGCGCCCGGGTGAGGTCGGTCACCGGCTCGTCGCCCTGCGGCAGCACCCGGCAGGCGTCGTAGAACCGGTGGTAGACCCCGGCGAGGTCCTCCAGGTACCGCGCCACCCGGTGGGGTTCCCGCAGCTCGGCCGCGGTCGCCACCACCCGCGGGAACTCGCCGAGCGCCTTGAGCAGCTCGTGCTCCTTCTCGTGCGCGAGCAGCTCCGGGTCGAAGTCGTCGCCGCGGGTGATCCCCAGGTCGGCCGCGTGACGCAGCAGCGAGGCGATCCGGGCGTGCGCGTACTGCACGTAGAAGACCGGGTTGTCCCGGGTGTGCTGCGTCCACAGCTCGACGTCGATGTCGATCGGCGAGTCGGCCGAGTAGCGGGCCAGCGCGTACCGGGCGGCGTCCACGCCGATCGCGTCGACGAGGTCCTCGAGCGTGACCACGGTGCCGGCCCGCTTGCTCATCTTGACCTGCTGGCCCTGCCGGACCAGGTTGACCAGCTGGCCGATCAGCAGCTCCAGGTGCCGGTCCGGGTCGTCACCGAAGCAGGCGGCCATGGCGCGCAGCCGCCGCACGTAGCCGTGGTGGTCGGCGCCGAGCATGATCACGACCTTGTCGAAGCCGCGGACCTGCCGCTTGTTGTAGTAGTACGCGCAGTCGGCAAGGAAGTACGTGGGCATGCCGTTGCTGCGCACCAGCACCCGGTCCTTGTCGTCGCCGAAGTCCGTGGTACGCAGCCAGACCGCGCCCTCGCGGTCCTCGATGTGGCCCTTCTCGCGCAGCCGCACCAGCGCCGCGTCGACCTCGCCGCGGTCGTGCAGGTCCTGCTCGTTGAAGTAGACGTCGAAGTGGACGCCGAAACCGGCCAGCGAGGACTTGATCTCCTCGAACATGCGGTTGACGCCCTCGCGCCGGAACAGCCGCAGGGCCTCGGCCTCCGGCAGCTGCAGCGCGTCGGGGTGCGCCGCCAGCACGGAGGCGGCGATGTCGTTGATGTACGCGCCGGCGTAGCCGTCCTCCGGCGGCTCCTGGCCGCGGGCGGCCGCCAGCAGCGACTCGGCGAACCGGTCGATCTGCGCGCCGGCGTCGTTGAAGTAGTACTCGGTGGTGACGTCCGCGCCGGCCGCCCGCAGCAGGCGCGCCAGCGCGTCTCCGACCGCCGCCCACCGGACGCCGCCCAGGTGGATCGGCCCGGTCGGGTTGGCCGAGACGAACTCCAGGTTGATCCGCTGCCCGGCGAGCGCGTCGTTGTGCCCGTAGCGGTCACCGGCCTGGACCACGACCCGCGCCAGCTCCCCGGCGGCGGCCGCCTCCAGCCGCAGGTTGAGGAAGCCCGGGCCGGCCACTTCGACCGACTTGATCCCGGGTACGGAGCCGAGCCGTTCGGCCAGCGCCGTCGCCAGCTCCCGCGGCGGCATCCCGATCCGCTTGGCGAGCTGCAACGCCAGGGTGCTGGCGTAGTCGCCGTGTTGCGGGTTGCGCGGCCGCTCCAGCGGCACGGTCGCCGGCAGCAGCGAGGGGTCCAGGTTGCGTTCGGCGAACAGGTGCCGCGCGGCCTCGAGCACCGCACGGCCGAGCTGATCCGGTGTCACCCGGTCAATGCTAACGGGGCGTTACACTGAGCGGAGCGCCGGCGGTGCGGCATGCCGTCGGCCCCCCCGACGGTTCGGACACCCCCTGACGAGGCGCGATGAGCACGAGGACCCACGGCGCGGCCGCCCGCGCCGGAAGAGGACACCAGGGCCGCAAGGGTCGCCGTCCGGTGGCTCCTGTCAGGGCGCAGAGCCGCAACTGGGGCCCGCTCGTCATGTTCGGCGTGGTCGCCCTCGTGGCCGCGGTCGTGATCGGGTTCGCCTGGGTGGCGTCGAGCGCCGGGCGGGGTCAGCGTGACGACCGCCCCTGGTTCCAGCAGGTGGCCGACATCGAGGGCGTGGTCAACTACCGGCTGGAGAACCCGGACATCCTCACCCGCGAACACGTGAGCGGCCGGATCCAGTACCCGGTCCTGCCCCCGGTGGGCGGGAACCACAACCCGCGGTGGCAGCGGTGCGACGGCCAGGTCTACGATGCGCCGATCCCCAGCGAGCACGCGGTGCACAGCCTGGAGCACGGCGCGGTCTGGGTCACCTACCACCCGGACCTGCCCGAGGCCCAGGTGGACCGGCTCGCCAACCTGGTCCGCGGCCGGGACTACGTGTTCATGAGCCCGTTCCCCAACCTGGACGCGCCGATCTCGCTGCAGGCGTGGGGCTACCAGCTCAAGGTCGACAGGGCGGACGACGAGCGGATCGACCGCTTCATCCGGGTGCTGCGGATCAACGCCAGCGTCGAGCCCAACGCGACCTGCCGGGACGGCAACACCCAGACCGGCGACTTCCCGATCGGCTGAGGCGCAGGTCGCCGTACGGGCCGACCGACGGCGCGGCCCGACGGCCGTGCTCTGACGGTCGACCCGGTTGGGTGGCGACGGGCACGCCGGTCTGAACGGGTACGCGTGCGTGTTGGTGTTCGGCCCGGCGTCGTAGAAGGTGAAGTCGTCTGGGTCGGACGGCGTACCGGACGTGGTGACCACATCACCGCCGGGGTTTCGGACATCAGTGTGACCGGCAGGACTCGCGAATCGGAAGGTGTCCAGGATCACAAACCCCGTTTCCGCCTTCATGCAGCAATTCCTCCCGGACACGGATTACCACTCGATTCCGGCAATGCCGCAAGACGGGTGACGCGGAGAAGCGGTCGGATCGGTCGGCTTCGCGAGCCGCCGCTGCTGGCGGACTGTCGCGGTCCACAAGCTGGAACGCGGGACACGAAAGAGCCGGGGGAGGTGGCGCGCAATCCGCGCCACCTCCCCCGGCTTCGTATGGTCGTCGCTTCCTCGGTCGATCGATGGTGTCGTCGACGACCCCGGACGGGTCACGCCTCGTCGGTCAGGACCTTCCGGCGACGGACCAGCATCAGACCCGCACCGGCCGCGACGAGCGCGCCGCCGATGCCGACCATCAGGCCGACGGGCACACCGGTCTTGGGCAGCTCCTTCTTGTCGTCGTCACCCGGGGTGTCGCCACCCTCGTCGCCGCCGTCCTCGCCCTCGTCCTCGCCGTCGTCGCCGTCTTCACCGTCCTCGCCGTCCTCGCCGTCTTCGCCGTCGTCGCCACCGTCGTCCGGCTTACCGGCGCAGGTGTGGCTGAGGTTGAAGTTCTGGGCGCCCTCGACGTCGGCCTCGGCGGCGACCAGCTCCCAGCCGGCCGGCGTGAAGATGTACGCGTGCGTGTTGGTGTTCGGCCCGGCGCTGTAGAAGGTGAACTCCCCCGGGTCCGAGGGCGTACCGGTCTTGGTGACCTCATTGCCCCCAAGGTCCTTGAACGTCAGCGTGATCGAGAGGAACGAGCCGCTGGCGGCGACGAAGTGCCAGCCGTCCTCGTTGTCCTGCCGCGGCGCCATCCGATCATCGTTGCATTCCTGCTGGAACTCCGCCGCCTTGATCGGAAGGTCTTGGTTGAGAGGCCTGGTCACCGCGTACGCCGGCGACGCCTGCCACAGCGCCACCGCGACCACGGAAAGGCCGACAACCAGGCGGCCGAGTGTGGATCTCTTCATATGGACTCCGGGTAACCGAGTTTGTTGAAAGATATCTATATAAATATAGGGCCGCTGATCCGGCACGCGGGTGGCTCGTCATCAACCGTCCGGATGGACCGGAATGCGGTGGTCGTGACATCGCCTGTCCGTCGGTTCGTGCCGCGAACCACCGGAACGGAGTCACTCTAGCCGGTCGTGTCACGTCTGGCTACGTGACGCGGCCGTGGATCGGAAAGACGACAGGGACCAGGCCTGTTCCCGGGTCCGGATACCGAAGCGATTCCCCACGCATGGGGCAATCGTGTCCCACACCTGGTTACTTCTCGATTCCGACGACGTCGCGGTCGACGGTACGGTGACCACCGGATCGCCCGGACCCTCACGGGCGGTGGTTCCACCGGGCGTGGGCCTCCCCCGGAGCCGCCTCTCGGGTGCCCGTGGCGGCCCGTGGACGGAACCCCACCCCACCGCGGTTGCCGGCGCGGACCTGTTACCCTTCTACATCGAGCCCCCGTAGCTCAGGGGATAGAGCACCGCCCTCCGGAGGCGGGTGCGCAGGTTCGAATCCTGCCGGGGGCGCCACATCTCGCTCCGAGGCGTCTCCCCACGGATCTCCGAGTCATCTCCGGCCGATCTCCGAAGGACTTCAGGTCGACCTGCAGCTGGTGGGCGCGGGCGCCGAACAGCGTCCCGCGACGGTCGTCGGAGGCATCCAGCGACAGGTACGCGTACCGCCCGACAGAGGTCCCCTGACCGGCTCCGCTGACGTGGGGATCAGGGAGCCGGTCAGGGGACGCGGACGTCGACTCAGCCGACGGTCCCCGTGGTCAGCGCACCAGGTGCCACCACGGCCGGCGTCGGGCCAGCCACAGCAGCAGCCCACCGGCGACCACGAGCACCACGCCGGCCACCAGCGCCGCCGCCCAGCGGGTACCCGTGTTTGGCAGCGGCGTGTCCTTACCGGGCTGCTCCTTGCCGGGCGACGGGGACACCACGGTGACCGTCTGGGTGATGGTGGCGTTGTCCAGCGTGGCGGTCACCGTCGCGCCGCCGGATCCCTGGGCGAGCGCGGTGCCCTCCGGTCCGGCAGCCAGCGGCGTCGGCCCGGCCGTGAAGGTCACCGGCCCGAACGCGCCGCCGACCAGCGCGCCCGAGGTCGGTTCCACCTCACCCCCGGTGGCGCTGAAGGTGACCTCACCGGAGGGGGACCCCACCGGAGCCGGGGAGCCGTCCGGGTGCAGCAGGGTGGTCACCCCGAACTGTGCGCCGTCCCCGGGGGCCATGGACGCCGGCGGCGCGGGCGAGAAGCCGAAGACCAGCCACGGGTCGGCGTCCACGCTGTCGGTGACCGTGTCGCAGCCCGGCGCCCCCGGCCCCTCGTTGCAGCCGAACCAGTTGTTCTCCGCCATCACCAGCGGTCCCTCCGCGGGACGGGCGACGGCGACGGCCGCGTGCACGCTACCGACGATCCGGTTGCCGGTCACGGTGACCTTGCTGTCGTCCGGCTGGGTCGCGCTCGCGTCACCGACCTTCACGCCGTCGTAGTTCTCAAGGAACGTGTTGCCGGTGACGGTCACCTCGGTGCCCGTCGGCTCGACGGCGGACGTCACCTGGACGGCGGCCGAGGTCGCACCGTCGGAGGCGGTGCCCCGGTTCCCGCTGACCGTGTTGCCTTTGATGACCACCCGCTTGGCTCCGCGTCCGACCTCGACGAAGATGTCGAGCCAGGTGCCGTCGCCCTTGCCGAGGTAGGTCGAGTTGCTGACGACGCTGTCCGAGGCGGAACCGCCGTCGCCGGTGAGGTCCACACCGACCCGGCCGATGTTGGAGAAGGTGACGTTGTCGACCGTCAGCTGGCTCCGCGAGGCGGCTTTGGCGCGGGCCGCGATGGCGATGCCGGAGGAGCTGCCGAACCTGATGTTGCGGAAGACCATGTTGGTCACGGTCACGTCGGCTTCGGCACGGATCGCCTCGCCGATCGACTGGTCCCCGCCGTCGATCGTGAAACCGGTGAGGACGGTGCCGGAGGCGGTGTCGGCGACCCGGATGAACCCGGCGGCGGGGTTGGTGCGGGACGCGGTCGGCGTGCCGAAGGCCGGCCGCAGGATGGTCTGTTCCGGACCGAAGCCTCTGATCGTCACCGGCTTGCCGATGTACACCTGGTTGGTGCCGTGGAAGTGCTCACCCGGGCACAGGATGATCTCGTCGCCGGGGGCCGCCGCGGCGACCGCGTCGGCGACGTTGTCGAATCCCGGGTTGTCGCACGAGGTGCCCGGCGGTGCGGGTACGCCGGTCGTGCTCACCCACAGGGTGTTCGACTGGGCGGCCGCCGGTTCGGCCGGGACCACCGCCGCGACCAGCACGGGCAGCGCCGCCAGCGCCACCGCGAACAGCTTCGTCACCGCCGCGCGTACGGCCGTGGTGGCGCGTCGGGCGATGGTGGGGTGTCTCCGCCGCGGTGCGCCGGCCGGGAACACGGTGAGCCGACCCGCCGCGGGACCGGTGTCGTGCGACACGGTGCCTCCCATACATGCGTGATGCTCGAGGGGTAACGAAGACGGCCACGGTCCCCGCCGACCACACCGGCCCCGGTCGCCCATCAGTTTGCCCGATTCTGGCGAAAAGCCCAGGAAACTGATGGATCGCGGTACCGTACCTGAGACGACTTCGCAACCTTCCCGGGGGAGGCCATGTCCGATCGCCAGTACGCGGAAAACCGGACCGGGAACCGCATGTGGGCCGTCGGCGGCCTGGTCTTCGCCGCGATTCTAATGATCCTTCTTGGACTGTGGAGTGTCATCGCCGGCGTGGCGGCGATCGCCGGCGACGCCGTCTTCACGCGGCAGGGCGACTACTCGTTCGCCGCCGACCTGACCGGCTGGGGCTGGGTCCACCTGGTCCTGGGCGCGGTCGCGGTGCTGGCCGGGTTCGCGCTGCTCACCGGCGCGATCTGGGCGCGGTTGGTCGGGGTGCTGCTGGCGGTCCTGGTAGCGATCAACTACTTCCTGTTCCTGCCCTTCTTCCCGATCTGGTCGATCATCGTCATCGCGCTCGCGGTCTTCGTCATCTGGTCGCTGACCACCGCGCCAGGCCCCGACCGGGGCGCCACCTGGTCGGCCCGCTGACCGGCCGCGTCGGGAACCCGACACCCGGTGGAGAACCGATGAGCACGGCACCACCGCCTCCGGCGTACCCGGTGCGGGTCGACGCCCGCCTGGACGCGCCGCTCAGCCGGTGGCTGTGGCTGGTGAAGTGGCTGCTGGCGATCCCGCACCTGCTCGTCCTGGTGGTGCTGTGGGTGGTGTTCGTGGTGCTCACGCTCGTCGCGTTGGTGGCGATCGTGATCACCGCCCGGTACCCGCGCCCGATCTTCGACTTCAACGTCGGGGTGCTGCGCTGGACCTGGCGGGTGCGCTTCTACGCCTTCCGCGTGCTGGGTACCGACCGCTACCCGCCCTTCCGGTTGGCGTCCGACCCGGACTACCCGGCCGACCTCCACGTGGACTACCCGGAGCGACTGTCACGCGGTCTGGCGCTGGTGAAGTGGTGGCTGCTCGCCATCCCCCACTACCTGGTGGTCGGACTGCTCCTCACCGCCGACTGGGGCTTCAGTTGGGGCGGCGACTACGGGTGGCGCGTCGGGGGCGGAGGGCTCATCGGCCTGCTGGCGCTGGTCGCGGTGGTGGTCCTGCTGTTCACCGGGCGCTACCCGCCGGCGCTGTTCGACCTGCTCATAGGTCTTTCCCGGTGGGTGGAGCGGGTGAAGGTGTACGCGTCGTTGATGCGCGACGAGTACCCACCGTTCCGGTTGGACACCGGCGGCACCGACCCCCACACCGTCGTGCCGCCACCGGCCGGGACGCCCGGGGCACCGTCCCGCTGACACGGCGGGACGGTGGTCGCCGCGACCGCGGCGACCACCGTCCCCGGGTCTCCGGTCAGACCGGGTGCGGGCCCGCCGGGATCCGTGGCGCCGGCAGGCCCGCCGGTCGGCTAGAGCCCGTTGGTGTAGAGCAGCCGGTTCGGCGTACCCGACGGGTTCCCGCTGATCACGCCCGAGGTGGCGTTCGTGATCAGCCAGCTCCGGATCGTGCTGAACGAGTGGTCACCGAAGGTCTGCTTGTACAGGGCCGCGACCCCGGTCACGTGCGGCGTCGCCATCGAGGTCCCGTTCGCCACCGCCGGCATGGAGCCGGAGCCGATGGAGCGGATGCTCACACCCGGCGCGTACAGGTGGGTGCAGGAGCCCCAGTTGGAGAAGGACGCCTTACGGTCGCTGGAGTCGCTCGCGTTCACCGTGGTGGCGTTCGAGGCGCTGGCCGGCGAGAAGTTGCACGCGTTGGCGTTGGAGTTGCCGGACGCGACCGCCACGAACACACCCGAGTTGGCGAGCCGGTTCAGAGCGCTGTTGACCGCGCTGCTGAAGCCGCCACCGAGCGACATGTTCGCCACCGCCGGCTTGATGTGGTTGGCGGCCACCCAGTCCATGCCCGCGATGACCGAGGAGTTGCTACCGGACCCGGCGCAGTTGAGCACCTTCACCCCGTACAGCCTGACCTGCTTGGCCACCCCGTGGTCGAACCCGCCCACGATGCCGGCGAG
>CAZSNW010000075.1:0-11606 GCA_964608245.1 uncultured Micromonosporaceae bacterium | reverse complement strand
TCTTGGCCAGCAGCAGCCGGATCAGCCGCCCGTCGCGGTGCACCTGGGCGTACCGACCGGCGACCGACGACACCTCGGCCAGTCGCGGCACCGCCGCCGCCGGGTCGACCCCGAAGGTGGCCGCCACCGCCAGGGCGGTGGCCGCGTTGCCCACGTTGACCCGGCCGGGCAGCGACAGCGTCACCGGGTGCCGGCGACCGTCCGGGCCGACCACCTCCCGGTCCAGCGCGGTCCACTGGGGCGCCGGCCGCCGCAGATCGCCGCCGGTGCACCACCACTGGTCGTGCTCGCGGGCGATGGGGGAGCCGCAGGCGGGGCAGACCCAGGAGTCGTCCCGCCATCGCTGGCCGGCGCTGAACCAGCTGACCCGGGAGGCGACGCTGGCCGCCCACACGACCATCGGGTCGTCGGCGTTGGCGACCACGGCCACGCCCGGGTGCTCGGCGAGCATGTCGCGCCACAGCTTGGCCAGCATGGCGACCTCTTTGGCCCGGTCGAGCTGGTCGCGGGACAGGTTGAGCAGGGCGACCACCCGCGCGCCGGTGGGTCCGATCACCTTGGGCAGCCAGTGCTCGTCGACCTCCAGCACCGCGTACCGCGCGTCCCGGTTGCGGGCGAGCGCCGAGACGTGGCCGGTGGGCATGTTGGCCCCGAACGGGTTGGTGGCGACCGGCCCGAGGACGCTCAGCGCCGCCACCGTCAGCCGGGTGGTGGTGGTCTTGCCGTTGGTGCCGCTGACCAGGGCGATCTCGCGTCCGGCGGCCAGTCGCTCGAGCAGCCGCGGGTCGATCTTCAGGCCGAGGTGGCCACCGATGACCGAGCCGTCGCCCCGCCCGGTCGCCCGCGACAGCGCCGCCGCCGCCCGCGAGACGGTGGTGGCCGCCCGGGCGCGCAACGGAAGCTTCCCGTCCACGCACGCAGGGTAGCCGAGGGCGTGAAGCCGGCCGTCCGTCACCCTCCGTTGGGTCATCGCGGTGCCGCCCTTTTCATCCAGTTCATCAGGTTATACATCGTTGCGAGGTCACGTCGCCGTCGTGACCACCGCCGCCGACCGAGGACCTGGTCGCCGATCCGTCCGGCGGTCCCGCCAGGATGAAGTCGCTGACGAGTGACCGAAAGGGGGCGGGATGGAGCTGACCGAGGCGCAGCGGCTGTGGCGGCCGGAGCCGGGGTACCTGAACACCGCGAGCTACGGGCTGCCGCCGGAGCCCGCCTGGCAGGAGCTGCAGGAGGCACTGGCCGACTGGCGGGTGGGCCGCACCTCGTGGGAGCAGTGGAGCGATGCGACCGACCGGTCCCGCGCGGCGTTCGCCCGCCTGGCGGGGGTACCGGTCTCCGACGTGTCGGTCGGCTCCGCGGTCTCTCAGCTGCTGGCCCCGGTGGCCGCGTCCCTGCCGGACGGCGCCCGGGTGGTGGCGCCGGAGGTGGAGTTCACCTCCAACCTGTTCCCGTGGCTCGCGCAGGCCCCGCGCGGGGTGGTCACGCGGACGGTGCCGCTGTCGGAACTGGTGGACGCGGTGGACGAGCGGACCGACCTGGTGGCGTTCAGTCTGGTGCAGTCCTCCGACGGCACGGTGGCGCCCTACGAGCAGCTGGTCGCCGCCGCCCGCGCGTACGGGGCGACGGTGGTGGTGGACGCCACCCAGGCCTTCGGCTGGCTGCCGTTCGACGTCTCGGCCGCCGACGTGGTGGTGGTCGCCGCGTACAAGTGGCTGATGTCCCCGCGCGGCAGCGCCTTCGCCTACCTGGCGCCCGGGGTGAGGGAGCGGATGCTGCCGCACGCGGCCGGCTGGTTCGCCGGCGCGGACGTGCACTCCTCCTACTATGGTCCGCCGCTGCGGCTCGCCGAGGACGCCCGGCGGTTCGACATCTCGCCGGCCTGGTTTTCCTACGTGGGCACGGCCGCGGCGCTGGAGACGATCGAGAAGATCGGGATCGACGCCATCCACCGGCACGACGTGGCGCTGGCCAACCGGTTCCTGACGGGACTGGGCCGGCCGCCCGGCGACAGCGCGATCGTCACCGTGGACGTGCCCGACGCGGAGCGGCGGCTCGCCGAGGCCGGGGTACGCACCGCGGTGCGGGCCGGCCGGGTCCGCGCGTCGTTCCACGTCTACAACACCGAGCAGGACGTGGACCTGGCGCTCGCCGCCCTGCGGGGCGAGTGAGCCGGGTCACGTTTCGATACGAGACCGTTCCGTTTCTCTCGGTCCGGTGCGTACGCTTGCGTCCGGCGTACGCACGGGACAGAGGTGACGATTGAACGGACAGGGCACCGGCCACCCGCGACGGTGGCTCATCCTCGGCGTGATGGTGTGGTCGCTGCTCGTGGTGGTGCTCAACAACACCGTCCTCAACATCGCGCTGCGGGTGCTCGCCGACCCGGAGAAGGGGCTCGGGGCCAGCCAGGCGGAGCTGGAGTGGACGCTCAACTCCTACACGCTGGCGTTCGCCGGGTTGCTGTTCACGTTCGGGGTGCTCGGCGACCGGTACGGCCGCCGGCTCGTCCTCCTGCTCGGCCTCGCCCTGTTCGCCGTGTCCTCGGTGGCCTCCGCGTACGCCCAGGACCCCGGTCAGCTCATCGTCGCCCGGGCGCTCACCGGGGTGGGCGCGGCCGCGGTCATGCCCGCCACCCTGTCGATCATCTCGGTGGTGTTCGATCCGCGGGAACGGGGACGCGCCATCGGGGTGTGGGCCGGCGCGGTCGGGGTGGCGGTGGCGATCGGTCCGGTCACCGGCGGCTTCCTACTGGAGCACTTCTGGTGGGGTTCGATCTTCCTCATCAACGTGCCGGTGGCGCTGACCGGGATGGCGCTGGTCCTCGCCCTGGTGCCGGAGTCCCGGGACCCGTCCCCGCGGCGGCTGGACCTGCCCGGCATGCTGCTGTCGATCGTCGGTCTGGTGCTGCTCATCTACGGCATCATCGACGGCGGTGAGCACGGGTTCGACCGCCCGGAGGTCTGGGCCGTCACCGGTGGTGGGCTGGTGGTGCTGGCGCTGTTCCTGCTGTGGGAGCGCCGGGCCCCGGACCCGTCCCTGGACGTGCGGCTGTTCCGCGACCCGCGGTTCTCCACCGCCGCCGCGGTGACCGCGCTGGTCTTCTTCGCCGCCTTCGGTGTGTTCTTCTTCCACACCTTCTACCTGCAGCTGGTTCGCGGGATGGGGCCGCAGGCCGCCGGCGCCATGCTCGTGCCGTTCGCGGTCGCGCAGCTCGCGGTCGCCCCGCGCAGCGCCGCGCTGGTCCGCCGGTTCGGCGCCCGGGCCGCCTGCGCCGCCGGCCTGCTGCTGAACACGGCGAGCCTGGCGCTGTGGGTGTTCATCACCCCGACCACCCCCCTGTGGCTGGTCGCCGCCGGGTTCCTGGTGCAGGGCGTGGGCATGGCGATCGTCATGCCGGCCACCATGGAGTCGATCATGTCCACCCTGCCGCGGGAGCGGGCCGGGGTGGGCTCGGCGGTGGCCAACACCATGCGGCAGGTCGGTGGCACCCTCGGGGTGGCGGTGCTCGGCGCGGTGGTGATGGCCGTCTACCGTGACCGGGTCGCCCCGGCCTTCACGCTCGTCGCCGAGGAGTGGCACGCCGCGGTGGCCGAGTCGGTGGCGAGCGCCTACACGGTGGCGGCGGAGGTGGGGGAGCCGGCCCTGCTGCCGGTCGCCGACGCCGCGTTCCTGGCGGCGGTCCGCACGGCGGCCACCGCCTCCGCGCTGGTCGCCCTCGCGTCGGTGCTCGTCGTCCTCAAGTGGCTGCCGGGGCGCCGGACCGCCGCGCGGCAGGTGGCGCCCGAGGCGGTGCCGAGGGGGCAGCCACAGCTCGCCGACTCACGTACCCTTGGGTGACCATGAGCACCGCCGCCGCCACGGTGAGCCGCGCGCCGGGACGACCCCGCAGCGCGCGGGCCGAGCGGGCCATCATCGAGGCGGTGCTGAGCCTGCTCGCCGAGGGCTCCACCGTCGAGTCGCTGACCATCGAGGCGGTGGCCGCCCGGGCCGGGGTGGGCAAGGCCACCATCTACCGCCGGTGGCCGGGTAAGGAGGCGCTGCTGGTCGACGCGGTCGGCAGCCTCAAGGGTCCGCTGCCGCAGCCGGCCGGCCGGTCGGTCCGCGAGGATCTCATCACCCTGCTCGCCCCCGCTCCCCGGCGGCCTGACCAGCGCCTGATGCGCATCCTGTCCTCGCTGGTGCCGGAGGTGCGGCGCAGCAGCGAACGCTACCGGCTCTACCAGAGCCTGGTGGAGCCGCGCCGGCAGGCGATGCGTGAGGTGCTGCAACGGGGGGTCCGTACCGGCGAGGTACGCCCGGACGCCGACCTCGAGGTGGCGCTGGCGGTGCTCACCGGCCCGGTGCTCATCCAGCGGATGCTGCGGTGGCACCCGGGGCTGGACGACGCCACGCTGCCGGAGCAGGTGGTCGACCTGGTGCTCACCGGCCTGGCCGCCCGCTGACGGGCCGCCGTCCCTCGTCCCGTGCGGACCGGTCCGGTCCGGGTTCGCGCAGCGGTCGCCTGCCGCCGGCTGCGTGTCGGTGGGCGGCGCATGATCGGGCGGCGCGTAGTCTCGTACACGCGTACCGACGGTGCGCCGTCGACGCCGGTCGCGGGAGGGGAGGACGCGTGCGGGTGCTGGGAGTCGACCCCGGCCTGACCCGGTGCGGGGTCGGGGTGGTCGAGGGCCTGCCCGGCCGCCCCTGCACCCTCGTGGCGGTGGAGGTGGTGGCGACCGATCCGGATCTGCCGCTGCCGCTGCGGCTGCTGCGGCTCGACGAGCGTCTGACCGACCTCATCGCCCGGCACCGGCCGGAGGCGGTGGCGGTGGAGCGGGTCTTCAGCCAGCACAACGTCCGCACCGTGATGGGCACCGCACAGGCCGGGGCGGTGGCGCTGCTCGCCGCCGCGCGGGCCGGTCTGCCGGTGGAGCTCTACACTCCCAGCGAGGTCAAGGCCGCGGTGACCGGTTCCGGAAGCGCCGGCAAGGCGCAGGTCACGGCGATGGTGACCCGCCTGCTCAGACTCCCCGAGCGCCCCCGGCCGGCCGATGCCGCCGACGCGCTGGCGTTGGCGATCTGCCACGTGTGGCGCGGCGGCACCCGGCAGAAGCGGGCCGCCGCGGGGGCCCGGCAGGCCGGCGAGGGCGCGACGGCCGGGCGGGTGGACATCCGCACCGGCACCGGGGCCGGCGGGACGAGAGGACTGGGATGATCGCCAGCGTACGCGGGCAGGTGGTCGCCGTCGGCGCCGACAGCGCGGTGCTGGAGGTCGGCGGGGTGGGCCTGCGGGTGCACTGCGCGCCGTCGACCCGGACCGGGCTGCGGGTCGGGCAGGAGGCGCGGCTGGCCACCAGCCTGGTGGTGCGGGAGGACGCGCTGACCCTGTACGGCTTCGCCGACGACGACTCCCGTGACCTGTTCGACCTGCTGCAGACCGCCAGCGGCGTCGGTCCGAAGCTCGCGCAGGCGGTGCTGTCCGTGCTCACCCCGGACGTGGTCCGCAAGGCGCTGGCCAACGGCGAGATCGGGGTGCTCACCCAGGTGCCCGGGATCGGCCGCAAGAGCGCCGAGCGGCTGGTGCTGGAACTGCGGGACAAGGTCGGCCCGGCGCCGGCGACCGGTGCGGTTCCCCACGGTGACGCGGTCGGCTGGCGGGACCAGGTGCGCACCGGCCTGATCGGGCTGGGCTGGAGCGCGGCGCAGGCCGACCAGGCGGTGGCCGAGGTGGCGAGGTCTCTCGGTGACGAGGTGCCGCCCGTGCCGCAGCTGCTCAAGCAGGCGATCCGACTGCTGGGGAGCCGACGGTGAGCGACGAGTCGCGCACCCTGGTGTCGCCGTACGCCGCCCCCGGCGAGCGGGAGGCGGAGGCGAGCGTACGCCCGCGGCGGCTGTCGGAGTTCGTCGCCCAGCACCGGGTGCGGGAACAGCTGCAGCTGCTGCTCGCCTCGGCGCTGCGGCGGGGTACGCCGCCGGACCACATCCTGCTGTCCGGCGCGCCCGGGTTGGGCAAGACCACCCTGGCGATGATCGTCGCGGCCGAACTCGGCGCCGGCCTGCGGATCACCAGCGGACCGGCGATCGAGCGTGCCGGCGACCTGGCTGCCGTGCTGACCAGCCTGTCCGCCGGCGACGTGCTGTTCATCGACGAGATCCCCCGCATGGCGCGTCCGGCCGAGGAGCTCCTCTACAGCGCGATGGAGGACTTCCGGGTCGACGTGGTGGTCGGCAAGGGGCCGGGGGCCACCGCCGTCCCGCTGGAGGTGGAGCCGTTCACACTGGTCGGCGCGACCACCCGGGCCGGGCTGCTGACCGGACCGATGCGGGACCGGTTCGGGTTCGTCGGCCAGCTGGAGTTCTACTCCCCGGAGGAGCTGGCGCAGCTGCTGGCCCGCTCGGCGTCGATCCTGGGCGTACCGGCCACCGAGGAAGGCCTGTTCGAGATCGCCCGACGGTCCCGCGGCACGCCGCGGGTGGCCAACCGTCTGCTGCGCCGGGTGCGCGACTACGCCGAGGTACGTGCCGACGGGGTGGTCACCCTGGAGACCGCCCGGGCGGCGCTGGCCCTCTACGACGTCGACGAGCTGGGGCTGGACCGGCTGGACCGGGCGGTCCTCCACGCGCTGGTGGGGACGTTCGGCGGCGGACCGGTGGGGCTGTCCACACTCGCGGTGGCGGTAGGGGAGCAGCCGGACACGGTGGCCGAGGTCTGCGAGCCCTACCTGGTGCGGGCCGGCCTGCTCGCGCGCACCCCACGGGGTCGGGTCGCCACCGAGGCCGCCTGGCGGCACCTGGGGCGCACCCCGCCGCCGGGGGCCGTGGGGGCGCCGTCGCGGAACCATCCCGATCTTTTCGACGCCGGGTTCGGCACAACGCGTGACAGCGACTAGACTCACTGCGGCCCCTCGGGTTGAGCGGTACCCGACGGGGTGACAAGATCGCTGGGGTCGGTGTCGTCGGGCCGGCCGGCTCGATACCCCGGCGCAACCAACGGGAAGGCCATGGACGTGTACCTCGCTCAGAGCGACGGCGGCGACGGCATCGTGACGCTGCTCCTGCTGGTGGCGATGCTCGCCATCTTCTATTTCGTGCTCATCCGTCCGCAGCAGCGGCGTCGCCGTGAACACGCCGAGCTGATCGCCAACCTGTCCGTGGGCGACCAGGTGGTGACCATCGGCGGCCTGCACGGCACCATCGCCGAGCTCGACGACTACACCGTGGTGCTGGAGACCTCCGAGGGGGTCTTCGCGCGGTACGAGCGGATGGCGATCGCCCGCAAGCTGGAGCAGCACGAGCAGGCCGAGCCGGAGACCGACTCCGAGGCGGTCCACGAGCGCGACAAGGACTGATCCGAAGTGGCCCAGACCCCTCCGTCAGCCGGGCGACCGGGACGACAGCTGCTCGTCCTCGGGCTCGCTTTCGTCATCCTCTACGGGCTGATGTTCTTCAGCGGCACCGCAGGCATGAGCTTCACCGAGCGGATCACGCCCCGGTTGGGGCTGGATCTGGTCGGTGGCACCCGGGTGGCGATGCAGGCGGTGACCGAGGACGGCTCCCAGCCCGCGGCCGACCAGCTCGAACAGGCACGGCAGATCGTCGAGAGCCGGGTGAACGCGCTCGGCGTGGAAGAGGCCGAGGTCGTCGTCGAGGGCGACATGATCGTCATCTCGGTGGCGGGCCGGGCCGAGGACGCCCTGCGCAACGTCGGCGACCCGGCGGAGCTGCGGTTCCGGAAGGTGATCGCGATCACCCAGGGCGGCATGATGCCGCCGCCGACGGAGGCGACACCCGCCCCGTCGGCGTCGCCCTCGGCGTCGCCGGATCCCGAGGCGTCGCCGGAGCCCGGCAAGACGGCGGAGCCGAGCCCGACCCCGGAGCCCACCGCCACCCCGACCCCGGGGCCTACGCCGCAGCCGAGCCCGACGCCCCAGCCCACCCCGGCGCCGGAGGAGACCCCGCCGAGCGACTTCGGCACCATCGAGGAGCGCCGCGCCCAGGTGCTGGAGATCGTGGGTCAGGAGGCGATGGACGCGGCGCTGGCCCTGACCACGGTGTTCGACCCCAGCACCGACCGGGAGCGGGCCGAGCTGCTCTACCGGTTCGCGGAGCTGACCGGCCCGCAGGTGGCGGTGCTGCCCGCCAAGGTCCAGTTCCACGTGCCGTACATCTCCTGCGCGCAGCTGAACGCCCGGCCGGCCGGCTCGATCCGTGACCCGCAGCAGCTCGTGGTGGCCTGCGACAGCTTCAACCGGAAGATGCTGCTGGACCACTCGACCGTACTCGGCCAGGACGTGCGCAACGCCCAGGCGGTGGTCGACACCCAGGTCAACCGGTGGGTGGTCAGCCTGCGCTTCGACGGCGACGGCCAGCGTCGCTGGACCGACCTGACCCGCGAGGCGGTGGAGAACTCGCAGCGGGGAGTCGCCTTCGACGCCACCCGGCTGGGCGAGGACAACCTCTACGACGACAGCGCCCGCCCGATCCGCTGCGACTTCACCGCGGTCGGCGACCGGGGCAACTGCCTGGTCGCGGTGGTGCTGGACGTCGAGGTGGTGTCCGCGCCGCAGATCCTCTCCGTCATCGGCGCCGATGCCCAGATCACCGGGGACTTCACCGCCTCGGAGGCCCGGCTGCTCGCCACCCAGCTGCGCTACGGTGCGCTGCCGATCACCCTGGTGCCGCAGGACGCCCAGACCCTCACCGCCACCCTGGGCACCGAGTACCTGCGGGCCGGCCTGATCGCGGCCGGCATCGGAATGCTGCTGGTGATGCTCTACTCGTTCTTCTACTACCGCCTGCTCGGCATCGTGATCTTCGGCAGCCTGGTCATCTCCGCGCTGCTGACGTTCGCGGCGCTGGTCGTGCTTGGCCGCACCGTCGGGTACACGCTGACGCTGGCGGGGATCACCGGGTTCGTCGTCGCGGTCGGTGTCGCCGCCGACTCGTTCGTCATCTACTTCGAACGCCTCAAGGACGAGATCCGGGACGGTCGCACCCCGCGTAGCGCGGTGCCGCGGGCCTGGGTGCGCGCCCGGCGCACGATCATCTCGGCCAACGCCGTGACGCTGATCGCGGCGGTGGTGCTCTACATGATGTCGGTCGGCCCGGTGCGCGGGTTCGCGGCCGCGCTGGGCCTGGCCACCGTGCTCGACCTGCTGGTGGTGTTCACCTTCCGGCACCCGATCATGGCTCTGCTGGCGCGTACCAAGGCCTTCCTCTCCCCGACGGTGAGCGGCCTCGGCCGGGCGGTCGAGCTGGAGCGGGCGGCCGGCAGGCTCGGCCGGACCCAGACGAGGGAGGCCTGACGATCATGAGCAGCCCGGTGCAGGAAGTGCCACGCTTGTCCTGGGCGACCCGGCTCTACCTGGGTGAGGCCGGGGTCAACGTGGCCGACCGGCGGCGGCCCTGGTTCATCGCCGCCGCGGTGCTGGTCGTCGTCGCGGTCGCGGCCATCCTCATCCGTGGCTTCGACCTCGGCATGGAGTTCACCGGCGGCAACGCGTTCCACATCCCGACCCACGTCGGCACCCTGCAGGAGGCGGAGCAGGCGGTGGCCGACGCCGGCGCGTCGGTCGCCTCGACCCAGCGGGTCGGGGACACGGCCTACCTCGTCCGGACCCACGAGCTGTCCGCCGAGCAGGCGGCCGCGGTCAAGGAGCAGGTGGCCGAGCGGTTCGGCATCCCCCCGGAGGAGATCAGCGACGAGCTGGTCAGCGCGGCCTGGGGCGGGCACGTCACCAACCGGGCGCTGATGGCGCTGCTGGTGTTCCTCGCGCTGGTGATCGCCTACCTCGGGGTGCGGTTCGAACTGCGGGCGGCCGCGGCCGCGGTGGCCGGTGTGCTGCTCGACATCGTCGTCGCCGCGGGCATCTACGCGCTGGTCGGCTTCGAGGTGACCCCGGCCACCGTGATCGGCCTGCTGACCATCCTCGGTTTCGGCCTCTACGACGTGGTCGTGGCCCTCGACAAGATCCACGAGAACACCAAGGAGATCTTCGCCAGCAACGACCAGACCTACGGCGAGGCGGCGAACCTCGCGGTCAACCAGGTGCTCATCCGGTCGATCAACACCTCGGTGGTTGCGCTGCTGCCGGTGGGCGGCGTGCTGTTCATCGGCGCGGGTGTGCTCGGCGCCGGCACCCTGAAGGACCTCGGTCTGATCCTGTTCGTGGGCATGGCGGTGTCGTTCTACACCTCCCTGTTCTTCTCGGCCCCGCTCATGGTGGAGCTGAAGATGCGGGAGTCGCGGATCGCCGCGCACACCCGCCGGGTGCTCACCCGGCGGACCGCCCTGGCCAACCGGGAGGCGCGCAAGGCGGTGCGGGGCAGGTCGACCGACGCCGCCGCCCCGGCCGACGAGGCACCCGCCACCGAAGGGCCCGAGGAGGCGACGCCCGAGAAGACCACGCCGGTGCTCGACCAGCGGCTCATCGAGATGGCCGGCGCCGCGCCGAAGGTGGGCGCCAAGCCGCTCAACTCCCGTCGCGGCGGCAAGCGACGCCCGGGTGGGGCGCGGCGGCGATGAACGGCACGCCGACGGAGGCCCCACGCGGCGACGCGGGGCCGGACATCGCGGCGCTGGTTGCTTCCCGGATCGTGGACGTGCCCGACTTCCCGCAGCCCGGGGTGGTGTTCAAGGACATCAGCCCGCTGCTCGCCGACGGCCCGGCGTTCCGGCGGGTGGTGGAGGCGGTGGCCTCGGCCCACGACGGCTGCGAGGCGGTGGCCGGGATCGAGGCGCGCGGTTTCGTGCTGGCCTCGGCGGTCGCCTACGCCGCCGGGGTCGGGGTGGTGCCGATCCGGAAGGCCGGCAAGCTGCCGCGGTCGACCCACGCCGTCAGCTACACGCTGGAGTACGGAGAGGCGACCCTGGAGGTCCACCGCGACGCGTTCCGCCCCGGTGCGCGGGTGCTCGTGGTCGACGACGTGCTCGCCACCGGCGGCACCGCCCGGGCCGCCTGCGAGCTGGTGGAGCGGACCGGCGCCCACGTCACCGGGCTGGCTGTGCTGCTGGAGCTGTCGTTCCTGGCGGGCCGCAAGAGGCTGGACGGCTACCCGGTACACGCGCTGCTGACCGTCTGAGCCACCGGCGGCGAACCGGCCGGGTCCGCGTGCGCGGTGCACGCTGCGGCCGTGCGGGGGGCGGGTACCATGGGCTCACCCGGGCCTGACCCGGGAGAAGTCCTCATGGTGGCAGGGACCGTAAGGAGCCGGCGGTTGTCCAGCAATGTCGCGCCCGGGAGTGTCGCCTCGGCGGACACGGCGCCCGGCGAGATCGACCGGGCCGGCGACAGGGCTGGTGAGAAGACAACGGACAAACCGACCGTCACGTCGCACGGCGCCTTCAACCTGGCGTCCGCCCCCACCGGCCGCCGGGTGCGGGCCAGGCTGGCGAGGTTCAACGCCCCCTGGCAGAGCTCCGAGGTCAGTGAGGTGCTGGAGCCGCTGATCGCCCAGCACCGGGTCAGCCATCCGAAGGCGGACGTGCGACTGCTGCAGCGCGCGTTCGACACCGCGGCCCACTACCACGCCGGGCAGTTCCGTAAGTCCGGCGACCCGTACATCACCCACCCGCTGGCGGTGGCGACCATCCTGGCCAACCTGGGCATGGACACCACCACCCTGGT
>CAZSNW010000074.1:0-11721 GCA_964608245.1 uncultured Micromonosporaceae bacterium | reverse complement strand
CCGATAATCTCGCTGCATGGCGTCACACTCCACGACCGCGGCGGTGACCGCACGGGCGACCCACGCGGTGATCCCGGCCGCCGGTCTGGCCACCCGCTTCTTGCCTGCGACGAAGACCGTGCCCAAGGAGCTGTTCCCGGTCGTCGACCGGCCGGTGCTGCACTACATCGTGGCCGAGGCGGTCGCGGCCGGACTGAGCAATGTGCTGCTGATTACCGGCCGGGGCAAGACCTCGATGGTCGACTATTTCGACCGTCGCCCCGACCTGGAGGCCAGACTCGTGGAGAAGGGCGACGACGACCTGCTGGCGGCGGTCCGCGAACCGGCCGAGCTCGCCGACATCTACACCTGCCGGCAGCAGGAGATCCGCGGCCTGGGCCAGGCGATCGGGTGCGCCGAGGGGCACGTGGGCGACAGGCCGTTCGCCGTGCTGCTCGGCGACGAGTTCTGTGAGCGGGACCGGCCGCTGTTGCCGGCCATGCTCGACCTGCAGGCCCGCACCGGCGGGATCGTGATCGGCCTGGTCGAGGTGCCGCGGGAGCAGGTCTCCCGGTACGGGGTGGCCTCGGTGGCGCCGGCCGACGCCGGGCTCGGCGACCCGGACACCACAGTGGAGATCACCGGGCTGGTGGAGAAGCCGCGGGTCGAGGAGGCGCCGAGCACCTACGCGGTGTTCGGGCGGTACGTGCTGCCGCCGGGCATCTTCGACGCCATCCGGCGTACCCCGCCCGGCGCCGGCGGGGAGATCCAGATCACCGACGCGATCGCGCTGATGCTGTCGGAGGGCACGCCGGTGCACGGCGTGATCTACCGGGGCATCCGGTACGACACCGGCGTGCCGCTGGGCTACCTGCAGACCGTGGTGCGGCTGGCCTGCGAGCGGCCCGACATCGGCGGCGAGTTCCGTCGATGGTTGGTCGAGTTCGTGGGAGACACGCAACGATGACCTCCACGGTCGAGCGACCGGCGCAGGAACTCATGCCGCTGGCCGACTACCTGGCCAGCGTGCTGCGCCGGCTGCCGGCTCTGCCGCCGCTCGACCTGGACCTCACGCAGGCGTACGGGTGCGTGCTGGCCGAGGACGTGGCGGCGGTCCGGCCTGTGCCCGCGTTCGACCACGCCGCCATCGACGGGTACGCGGCCCGAGCCGAGGACCTGGTGGGCGACCGCGGTGGTGCACGGTTGTCGGTGGTCGGCGACCTGACCGCGACGAGCTGGCGGCCCGCCCGCGTCACCCCGGGCACCTGCTTCTCGGTCGCCGCCGGCTCCCGGCTGCCCGCCGCCGCCGACGTGGTGGTGCCCGCCGAGTGGACCGACCAGGGCATGGCCGTGGTCGAGGTGTACCGCGTACCCAAGCGCGGTCACGGGGTGCGGCGGACCGGCGACGAGGTCACCCCGGGGGAGATCCTCGCCACCGCCGGTACCCTGCTCACCCCGCCGTTGATCGCGCTGCTCGCGGCCACCGGGGTCACCCGGGTGGCGGTGCGGCCGAGCCCCAGGGTGGTGGTGATCGCCACCGGGGACGAACTGGTGGAGGTGGGGCGCCCCAGCCAGCCCGGCCAGATCGTGGACGTCAACTCGCACGCGCTCACCGCGGCCGCGGCGGCCGCCGGGGCGCTGGTGCACCGGGTCGGAATCTGCGACGACGACCCGGAGGGGCTGCGCTCGCTGCTGGAGGATCAGACCCCGCGGGCCGACCTGATCATCACCACCGGCGGCACCGGCACCGGACCCGGCGACATGGTCCGCCGGGTGCTGGCCCGCCGGGACGGCCAGCGCGCCGGCTCGGTCACCTTCACCAACCTCGCCGTCTACCCGTGCGGGGTGCTGGGCTTCGGCACGGTCGGCCCCGGCGAGGTGCCGATCGTGTGCCTGCCCGGCGACCCCGGCGCAGCATTGATAGGGTTCGAACTACTCGCCCGGCCGGCGATCCAGCTGCTCGCCGGCGCCGAGCCGGTGTTCCGGCCGAGCGTCCGCGCGCATCTGAAGGAGAGCGTGCAGTCGCCGGCGGGGCTGCGGGAGTTCCGACCGGCGTGGGTGGAGGAGCGTCGCGGCGGCGGGTACACGGTGCGGCCGCTGGCCGGCGGCCCCTACACCCTGTCCGGCCTGGCCGCCTGCAACGGGCTCATGGTGCTGGGGGAGCGGGTGGTCAACGCCCCGGCCGGCACCACGGTGGACGTGCTGCTGTTGGACCGGAGGCGATGAGATGTTCTGGCGACCCCGCCAACCCGGCTGGCCGGTGGTGCTCTCCGACGGGCCGGTGACGCTGCGGCCCTACCGGCCCAGCGACGCGGCACAGTGGTCGGCGGTGCGACTGGCCAACCGGGACTGGCTCGCCCCGTGGGAGCCCGGTCCGGTCGGCTCCTGGGAGGAGGTCAACTCGCCCGAGGCGTTCCGCTGGGTCTACAAGGACCTGCAACGCTCCATCCGGGACGGTACCGGGATGCCGTTCGCGGTGGTGCTGCGCGACGAGCACGGCGACGAACGCTACGTCGGACACATCGCGCTCGGCGACATCAGCCGACGCGCCTTCAGCTCCGCGTACGCCGGATACTGGGTGGACTCGGCGTACGCCGGCCGCGGGATCGTCCCCACCGCACTGGCACTGCTGGTCGACCACGCGTTCGGGCCCTGCCGGCTGCACCGGGTCGAGGTGAACATCCGGCCGGAGAACCACGCCAGCCGCCGGGTGGTGGAGAAGCTGCGGTTCCGCCGGGAGGCGTACCACGAGCGCTACATGTACATCGACGGCGCCTGGCGGGACCACATCGGGTACGCGTTGACCGTCGAGGACGTGATCGCCGAGGGCGGCCTGCTGGCCCGCTGGCACCGGGTCCGCGCCGAACTGGCGGCCGGTCGGGACGCCGACAGTCGTCCTTCGGACGCCCTGATGCGACCGGCTCGCACCGACCGCCCCGGTGTGTGACGCGCGCGGCGCCTCCCTTCATCCCCTAACCTCAGTCGAGGGCGGACCATCCACCGGCCGGTGGGCCATGCGTGGTGAGACGGAGGGGGGTGTGGGTGCCGACGTCGGTGCTGCTCGCGGTGCTGGTCGCCGCGGGCCTGCTCGCGCTGGCGCCCGCCCTGGTCCGCCGCCACGACGTCACCGAGCGGCAGCTGGCCGAGCGTCTGACGTCGACCGCCCGGGTGCTGCCGCGCCAGCGGCGTCGCCGTAGCGTGCCCGGCCGTCGGCCGGTCAACCCGTCCCGGGTGACGGCGCCGCGGCTGCGCCGGGCGGCGCCGGACACCGGGGAGTTCGACGAGTCCGACGACGAGGACGACCGAGCGGAGCGGTCGGCCGGACGGGAGCGCGGGTCGTCGCGTACCGGGTCGGGACGGGCCGGTCCGGACCACCGGACCGGGCGAAGCCGTTCGGGCCGGTCCGGGTACGACCGCTCGGGCGGTGACCGCGTGGGTCGCTCCGGACGGTCGCGGTCACGGCCCGGGCGGCCGGTGGACCCCCGGCAGGCCGTGCTGCAGCGGCGGCGTCGGATCCTGGCGGCGCTCGTCCTGCTCAACCTCGTCAAGCTGCTGGGCGTGGCGGTGGTCGGACCCGGGTTCTGGGTAGGGTTCGCGGTGACCGCGACACTGCTGGTGACGTACGTGGTACACCTGCGCAACATGGCGCTGGCCGACCGTCGCCGCCGGCGCCGGGAGGCCCGTCGGGCGGCGATCATCGCGGCGCAGCAGGCGGAGATCAGGCGGCTGCAGGAGGAGCGGGCGCAGCTGCGGCGGGAGGCGGCCCGCCGGATGGCCGAGCAGCGGGAGGCGGCGCGCCGGGCGGCGGCCGAGGGCATGGCGCCGCCGTCGCTCTCCTACCCGCCGCGCGTGGTCGGTGACGAGCGGGGCCGCCGGGTAGGATGAGGCGTTCCCCGGTCTGCTAATGTTGTCGCCGGCCGGTCGCATCCGGTCGTCGCGGGGCTGTAGCGCAGTTGGTAGCGCACCTCGTTCGCAACGAGGGGGTCAGGGGTTCGAGTCCCCTCAGCTCCACCCGCCAGTCGGTCTCCTTTCCCGTGGAGAACCTCCTACGCCGGCCGGGTCGCACCCGCCGGCGTTCTTCTTTGGTCTCCCGCGCTCCCTCGTCCGTCTCCCGTCGCCCCTCGTCGCGCCCGTCGCGCCTTGTCGGCGGCGTCGACGAGCAGCACCGTCGGGACCGCCAGCACCGCGAGCGCCCAGCCGAGGCCGGTGGGCAGGGTGCCGTCGAGCAGCTCCGGCAGCGGCGGGACGGTGAGGAACACCAGCAGCAGCACAAGTTCGACGGAGACCGCAAACAGCAGCAGTCGGTTGGTACGCGGGTCGAGGCGGAACCCGGGTCGGGTCTCGCTGCGGCAGGCGAACGCGTTGGCGAGCTGGCCGAGGACGATGGCGGTGAACGCGGTGCCGGAGGCGGTGGCCAGCAGTTCGGCGCCCGGCTCGGTACCCCACCGCCACCCGCCGGCGAGCAGCACCACCGTGAACGCGCCGAGCGAGACGACCACCTCGGTGGGGCCGAGCACGCCGAACGCGCGACGCAGCACCCGGCGGTCGATGAGGCCCCCCGTGGACGCGGTGCGCGTCAACGGCCCGGCCCGGGGCGGTTCGGCGCCGAGCGCGAGCGCGGGCAGCAGGTCGGTGCCGATGTCCAGGGCGAGGATCTGCAGCACCCCGAGGGCGAGCGGGAAGGTGCCACCGGTCAGGCCCCACACCACGAACGGCGCGAGCTCCGCGACGTTGTCGGTGAGGTGGTAGGTGAGGAAGCGGCGGATGTTGGTGAACGTGGCGCGGCCCAGCCGGACCGCCTCGACGATGGTGGCCAGCCGGTCGTCGAGCAGGACGAGGTCGCCGGCCTCCCGGGCGACGTCGCTGCCGGTGGCCCCCATCGCCACCCCGATGTCGGCCTCCCGCAGCGCGGGGGCGTCGTTGACCCCGTCACCGGTCATCGCGACCGCGTGACCGCGCCGCTGCAGGGCCCGGGTGATACGCAGCTTGTCCTCCGGTGCGACCCGGGCGACCACCACCCCGTCCCGGTCGAGCAGCTCGCCGAGTTCGGTCTCGTCGGTCGGCAGGTCGGCGGCGTTGAGCACCAACGGCTCGGCGCCCAGCAGGCCCACCTGGGAGGCGATGACCCGGGCGGTGCCGGCGTGGTCACCGGTGACGAGCGCCAGGCGGATACCCGCGTCCCGACAGGCGGCGACCGCCTCGGCCGCGTCCGGCCTCGGCGGGTCGTGCAGTCCGACCACGCCGAGCAGCGTCAGGTCCCGCTCGTCGGCCTGCGGGCCGCCGCCCAGTTCGGCGCCGGTGCGGGTGGCGACGGCGAGCACCCGCAGTCCCCGGTCGGCCATGTCGTGGGCGGCCTCCATGGCCTGGTCCGTGGGCTGGTCGGACCGGCAGATCGACACCACGGCCTCGGGCGCGCCCTTGACGTAGAGGGTGTCGCCGACCACGGCGCCGTAGCGCAGCCGCCGCCGGTCGAACGGGTAGCGGTGCCGGGTGGGCTTAGTCCGCTCCCGGCCCGCGACGTCGACCCCGGCCCGCATGGCCAGCACGTGCAGCGCCACCTCCATGGGGTCGCCGTGCGGTTCGGTCCGTCCGTCGTCGTGCCGGACCAGCCGGCCGGCGGAGGCCCGGACCGCGGCGTACGCGAGGTCCGCCACCGCGGCCGCCACGGGTGGCGCGGCCGCCACCTGCCCGGTCGACTCGTAGCCCTCACCGCGGACCTCCGCCCGCCCGACCGGCGTCCACACCTCGACCACCGCCATCTCGTTGCGGGTCAGGGTCCCGGTCTTGTCGGTGCAGATGAACGTGACCGACCCCAGCGTCTCCACCGCCTCCAGCCGACGGACCAGCGCGTGCCGGTCGGCCATCCGCCGCGACCCCCACGCCAGCGCCAGGGTCACGGTGGGCAGCAGCCCCTCCGGGATGAGTGCGACGGTGACCCCGAGGGCGAGCAGGAACGCCGGCACCACGGCGGTGCCGAGCAGCACCGCCAGACCGAAGAACGCCACCCCGACCGCCGCGGCGACCCCGGCCAGGATGCCGGCCAACCGGTTGAGCCGCACCTCCAGCGGGCCGCGCCGTCGGCGCACCTGACCGGTGAGCGCCGCGATGCCGGCCAGCCGGGTACGCGTCCCGGTGGCGGTGACGTCCGCTTCCGCGGCGCCCTCGACCACGAACGTCCCTGCGTACAGCTGGTCCCCGACGCCCACCTGGCGGGGCACGCTCTCGCCGGTGAGGGTCGACTCGTCGACCGCCAGGCCGCTGGCCGACACCACGTGCAGGTCGGCGCTGATGCGGTCCCCGGCCTCCAGCACCACCCGGTCGCCGGGCACCAGCTCCGCGCCGGGCACCGTGTAGCGCCGGCCGCCGCGGCGCACCGTGGCGCGTACCGGCAGCAGGTCCCGCAGGCGGTCGGCGGCCCGGTCGGCGCGGTACTCCTGCGCCACCGCGAAGACGCCGTTGACCAGCACCACGATCACGATGGCCACGCCGAGCGCGGGCATGCCGGCGACCACCGCGAGGATGGCCGCCACCCACAGCAGCAGCGCAAAGAAGTGGGTGAGCTGGCGGACCAGCAGCCGCCACACGCGCGGCCGGCGGGCGGTCGGCAGCACGTTGGGTCCGGCCTGTCGGAGCCGCTCAGCCGCCTCCTCCGGGGTGAGTCCGGGTGCGGGGGCGGTGGTGTCGGCACCCACACCTACACGCTAGGGATCCGCGTGACCGGACGGGCCGGGTAGGCGCAACCGGCGGCCGGGCGGGTCGATCCGGGTGCGTCGTGCGTACCACCGGGTGGTTGCCGGGTAGCAGGGCGGTGTGCTGGCTGCGGTCGGGTGGGGCGGGCTGGCGGCGTCGTCGCTGCTGCTGGGGGCGCTGTTCGGGGTGGTACGCCCGTGGCCGGAGCGGCTCATCGGGCTCGTGCTGGCGTTCGGCGCGGGTGCCCTGATCGCGGCGGTGTCGTTCGAGCTGGCGTTGCAGGGTGCGCAACTCGGCGGCACCGGGTCGTTGGCGGCGGGACTGGCCGCCGGGGCGCTGACCTACGTCGCGCTGGACCGGGTCATCGGTCGTGAGCGCTCCCACCTGCGCCCGGCCGGCCGACAGGGGGGGAGGCTGGGGCCGGCGCTCGCGTTGGGCGCGGTGCTGGACGGGATACCGGAGCAGGTGGTGCTCGGGGCGGGGCTGGCCAGGGAATCGGCGGTGAGTCTGGCGCTGCTGCTGGCGATCTTCGTCTCGAACGTGCCCGAGGCGGTCGGATCCGCCGCCGACATGCGGGCGGCCGGTCGGCCGGCGGCCACGGTGTGGCGGCTGTGGGTCCCGGTGGTCGCGGTCAGCGTCGCAGCGGCCGCGGCCGGCTACGGCATGGCCGACGTGGCGCGCGGGATCTGGGGTGGGGTGATCGACGGGTTCGCCGCCGGTGCGCTGCTGGTGATGCTGATCGACTCCATGGTCCCGGCGGCCGCTGACCGGGCCGGTCAGGTCGCCGGGCTCGCCACCGTGCTCGGGTTCGCCATCGCCACCGCGCTGTCCCTCGTGCCCGCGTGAGGACGGGTGGCTCCCTGCGGCGGTGTTGCGCTGCTGACTGCGTAGTCTTGTCCTGCGCGTCTCGTGCGGTATGCGGTGGTGGGGCCCACCGCGCCCGTCCCCGTCGGGCGAACCGCGGCGTCCGGCCGCCAACGGTCCCTGCTGACGTGGTCGACCGGCCTGGTCGGTGGGGGAGCGTGTGAGCGGACAACAGGCGGCGGCTCCGGTGCCGCAAGACCGGACGGTCGCGTGGCCCGCGGTGGTACGCGGGGGCGACCGTCGGGTGCCGTGGGCGGTGCTGACCGTGATCTCCGTCGGCGGCGGACTCGGTGGACTGGCGCGCCACGGGTTGGGTGCGTGGTTCCCGGGCACCCCGGGTGCGTTCCCGTGGACGACGTTCGCCGTCAACGTCTCCGGCTGTGCCCTGATCGGCGTCCTGATGGTGCTCGTCACCGAGATCTGGCCCGACCGGCGGCTGCTCCGCCCGTTCCTGGGCGTCGGCGTCCTCGGCGGCTACACCACGTTCTCGTTGCACATGGTCGAGGCGTACCAGCTGGTCGGGACCGGTGCGGTCGGCACCGCGGCCGCGTACCTGGTCGGGACGGCGGTCGCGGGCCTGGTGGCCGTCGGCGTGGCGTCCGTCGTCACCGGACGGCTGGTCCGCCGGCGGTCGCGATGGGCCGCCGACGCAGGAGAGGCGGGGTGACGGTGTCCGCCGTGCTCGTCGTCCTGCTCGGAGGGATGGTCGGCGCGCCCGTGCGGTACCTGGTCGACCGGTGGGTGCGGGCGCGTCACGGCTCGGCGTTCCCGTGGGGCACGTGGCTGGTGAACGTGGTCGGCACCTTCCTGCTGGGGTTCGTGGCCGCGGGCGCGGTCGCCGGTGCGGTGCCCGCGGCGGTGGTGGCCGTGGTGGGGTCCGGGTTCTGCGGCGCGTTGACCACGTACTCCACGTTCGCGTACGAGACGTTCCGGCTGATCGGGACCGGGGCGTGGCTTCACGCGGTCGGGTATCTGTTGGCCAGCGTCGCGGCCGGTCTGGTCGCCGCGGTCGCCGGGGCCGCGGTCGCGATCGTGGTGTGGGGATGACCGCGCCGGCTCCGACAGGGCTGTGCCGACGTGCTTGGTCGATCGAGGGATCGTAGGCCCGTCGTCCCTTCATGCGATAGATGGATCATACGTAAGTATGATTTGTTGTGCTTGCGTGTGCCTTAGCGTCCGTACGTGTGACTGACGTGCGAAAATCGCACATAACGTTCAGTAATCAATCAGAAACTCATTGTGGATAGTGTCTGGGAAACCATAGGCGAGCAGATCCGGCAGGCGCGCCTGGGTGCGGGCATGTCGCAGGAAGTGCTCGCTGAGCGGATCGGCCTGGACCGCACCATGGTCGCCAAGATCGAGGCTGGGCGTCGGCGTGTCGACGCCCTCGAGTTGGTCCGGTTCGCGTCAGCCCTGGACGTCCCCATCGATGCGTTGCTGGAACCACTGCCGGCCGTCATCTCGCGTCGTTCGGCACCGCTGGAAGACGACACCACCACCGACGCCGGTCGCAACTCGTACCGGATCAACACGGTGCTGGCGGACTGGTTGCGCGACGTGCGGCAGTTGGTGGAAGCCGGCACGTTGCGCCCTACGCCTCTCATGCGCTATCCCCATCCGGTCACGTCCGAGGACGATGCCCGTGCCGCGGCGCGTTGGCTGCGTACGGCACATGGTGTAGGCAACGATCCAATCGGAAGCATGCTGGAGTTCTGTGAACGCAGCGGACAGTACGTCCTCATCACCGAGGTGCCGGGAGACGGGACTTCCCTGATCGACGGCGATCTCGCGGTCGCGGTGGTGAACCACCAAACGGATCCTGGGCGGCGTCGTGCGACAGCGGCCCACGAGCTGGGCCACTCTGTCCTTGGAGACGAGTACTCCAGCGATCTTGACGTACACCTGTCCAGGCAGGATCGTGAAAGCGTCATCAACGCGTTCGCTGCAGAGCTGTTGCTGCCCACCGCCGCCTTCGATCGGATGGGCGACCGCTCGGCCCTCACCCGAGACAAGCTTGTCCGCTTGGCGGCGGAGTACCGAGTATCGTGGTCGCTCGCACTGCGGCAAGCCGCCCTCGCCGGCTGGCTGGACTCTGCAACGAGCCGACGGTGGCGCCAACAGACACCGACGAGGGCCGAGTTCCTCGACGCGGTGGGATGGCCGCCGCAACCAGACCTGAGCGTTACCCGGGTCCCGCCCGGATACTCGCACGCCGTCATGGAAGCGTGGTGGCGCGGTCTGGTGACGAGCAACCGCGCAGTGGAGTCGCTACACGGGACGATCAGTCTTGAGGATCTACCTGCCCGCGACGATTCCGATCTCGTCCCATGACCGAGACGTCAACTGATTCCAGACGACAGTGGGTCTTTGATTCCACAATCTTGAACCATTTCGCCCTCGCCGAACGTATCGACGTGCTTGGATACATCGTGGGCGGTCAGCAGTGTGTCACCACCACTAACGTGCTGGACGAACTGCGTAACGGAGCCGCACGGCTTCCTGGACGATCCTGCGGCGATCGTGTGTTTCACCCGATGGGTGCGGCGGTTGGGTGCAGGAGACCGCAACATTGGTGAAGCGAGTGTCTTCGCGGTAGCGGAGCTGTCGGACGGTATCGCTCTCACCGACGATCGTGAGGCCACCAGAGTGGGACGCGCACACGACCTCGAAGTCCATGGGACGATCTGGTTGCTGGCGAGCGCGTGCCGTGCCAAGAAGCTTGCTGAGGCCGGAGCGAGCGCCTTGATCGATTTACTCCGGGCAACCGGTCACCGACTGCCGTGCACCGGTTCCCAGTTCCCGTCCTACGCACGCCGACACGGCCTGCTGTAGGAGAACCAGATCAGTCAGGCTGCGCCCGGTACTCTCAGCCCTCACAAGGGTGGCACGTGATCCACCGTCAGCTGCACCGGCGATAACCCGCGAGAGATCACCGCTCGACCGACTGGTGGGCCTGGCGGAGCCGTTCCAGCCAGCGGGGCGGCAGGGGAGCGGCCGGCCCGAACCGGTCGACCAGGTAGCTGCGGCGCGCACGGACCGACTCGGTGTCCTGCCACAGCCGGATCACCCACCCCACCGCGCGGGCCAGGTGCAGCGCCTCGGCCGCCACCGGGGCGGGCGCCTGCGGCCGGGGAATCCCCACCGTCTCGGCGAACTCCGACCAGGACGTGGCCGTCGGGACGCGCTCCTCCCACTCCAGCGGCTGCAGCTTGCTCTTCGTGGTCTGTCGGTGCTCGGCGACCGCCGCCTCGTACCCGGTCCGGCGTTCGGCGATCTCCGCCAGCGCCTCGGGGAGCACCACCACCGGCGCCTGCGGGTCAGGCCGCTTTGCCCAGTGGGCGAGGCGCGACAGGGGTTCGGCCGCCGAGGCGTCCCAGCCGATCACCGCGCGACGGCTGGTCAGCCACAGCAGCTGCCGGGCGGCCTCGGGGTCGCCGGCGAGCCGGTCGACCGGGGTGACCCAGGAGCCGGTGAGCGTGCCGGCGGCCGACACGTGCCACATGGCGAGCGCCTCGGCGCCGTGCTCGTCAGCTCCCTCGGCGAAGACGACGTGACCGGTGACGTCCTGCACCTGGTCGACCGTGAGGACGCCGAGGTCACCGGTCGGCTCGACGGACATCGCACCACCCCTTCCGCCGCGGTCGCCCACCACGGTAGCGGGGAGCGCCGACGACTACAGATCCTCCGGCCGGCTGCCGTCGGCGAGGAACCGTTCGATCGCCGCCCGGTACGGCGCGAGGTCCAGCCCCTGTGCGGCGACCCAGTCGTCGTCGAAGTACGTGTGCGCGTACCGCTCGCCGGAGTCGCACAGCAGGGTCACCACCGAGCCGGTCCGCCCGGCCGCCTTCATCTCGGCGATGATCGAGAACGCGCCCCACAGGTTGGTGCCGGTGGAGCCGCCGACCCGGCGGCCGAGCACCTCCGAGGCGACCCGGGTGGCGGCGAGCGACGCAGCGTCCGGCACCCGCAGCATCCGGTCGACCACGGTGGGGATGAACGACGGCTCGACCCGCGGCCGGCCGATGCCTTCGATCCGGGAGCCGGTGTCGACCTCCATCGTCCAGTCACCCGACACCCAGGCGGGGTAGAACGCCGAGCGCTCCGGGTCCACCACGCACACCCGGGTCGGGTAGCGCCGGTACCGCACGTACCGGCCGATGGTGGCGCTGGTGCCGCCGGTGCCGGCGC
>CAZSNW010000073.1:3822-11738 GCA_964608245.1 uncultured Micromonosporaceae bacterium | reverse complement strand
GTCTGGTCCAAGTGCGCAAGCGGATCCTCCTTCTCGCCGCAGGCGGCAACCGAGCCGAGCAGGAGTGCCACACAAGAGGTCAACGTCACCGATCGCAGCAGCCGGAGGCGGGTCATCGTGCCGCTTTCCCTCTCACCACAAGGAATCCTGACTCATCGACGTATGCCGGCATAGAGTCTAGACAAGACCATCGATGGCCACAGGAGTCATCGCGACGCTGTGAATATCCCGCGGCGGGACGCGGTGCTCACAAGCGATCATGGGCAACCGAGCGGTGCCAGACTCCCACATGCGGCCGACGAATCCCCTGGTAGATAGGGATGACTGAACTACCCCGCCAACTACTTCCTCCGGATGGCGTCGGAGCACGGCGGCGTGGAGGCGGCGAAGCGGCTGCTGCACGCACCGAACGTGTCGGAGGGGTTCGTCACGTTGTGGGAGAAGGGCCGTCTGGACCTCTCCGCCGAAGCGCTGGTGCTGCAGGAGCGCTTCCGGAGCGATCCGTAGCGCTTGGTCCCATCATCGACCGCTAGGCGTCCGCACGGCGCCGTGAACTTCCCCGGTAGGTCACGCCTCGCCGTCACCGGTCATGCCCACTGCCGGCGGGAACCCGGGTGAGGCGCCTACCGTCCCACCGCGTATGCGGGTCGCGGCGGTGGTGGCGGCTACCCTCCTTCTCATGGTCGCGGGGTGCGGCGACGGCGCGACGGCGCCGGGCGACGGGGAGGCCACGCCCACGACCGGTACGCCCACCTCTCCCGCACCGGGTACGCCATCGTCCTCGCCCGCTCCGGCACCCCAACCGAGCCCGTCCACGGCGCAACCTCAACCGTCACTGGTCGGCACCAGGTGGACCCTCGACACGGTCATCCGACAGGGTGAAACGATCACGGTGCCGTCAGGGCCGGACAACTCGGCGTGGCTGGTGGTCCACGGGGAGACGTTCTACGCGTTCACCGGCTGCGGGGAGGTCGAAGGCCGCGTCCGGATCACCGCCGACGAGCTGGTCTTCAGCGACGTGGTGCACGCCATCCCGATCCACTGCCCCGAGGGGTTCGGCCGGGCAGACGAGGTGATGCGCGAGGTCCTCTCCACCCGGACCCGGTACGCCGTCGAGGACGGCCGGCTGCGGCTGGACCACGCGAGCGGCCAAGGGCTCCGGCTGTACGCCGGCGGGCCGTCGGCGCCGGACAGGTGAGCGCGTCCGGTCGCCGGCAGTGACGCCCGACACACCCGGGGTGACGCCGGTTCGACCGCCGGCGTACGCACGGTGACGACCTCCCGCATACCGGGAGGGCGGCGGAGAGATTTACCGGGGTGAAACGGGCCTTTACGGCTGCGAAACCGGCCCGAAACGGGTCGCGACCACCATCAGGCCCATGGCCTGGCTCCTGACATCGATCGCTCTGGTACTGCTCATGACACCGGGTGTCGCCCTGCTCTACGGCGGCATGAACCGCCTCAAGGGCGCGCTGAACGTCATCATGATGTGCCTCGCCGCCACCGGCGTGGTGACCGTCCTGTGGGTGCTCTACGGCTACAGCGTCTCCCTGGGTGGCGACTCGCTCGGCGGCGTCATCGGCGACCTCTCCAAGCTCGGTCTCGCCGGTGTGACGTCCGGAAACGACCTGGCGTTCGTCGCGTTCCAGATGATGTTCGCCATCATCACCACCGCGCTGATCGCCGGCGCGATCTCCGACCGCACCAGGTACGTCTCCTGGGTCGTGTTCACCGTGGTGTGGGTGTCGCTGGTGTACCTCCCGGTCGCCCACTGGGTGTGGGGTGAGGGCGGCTGGCTCAACTCGCTCGGCGTCCTCGACTTCGCCGGCGGCACCGCGGTGCACATCAACGCCGGCGCGGCCGCGCTGGCCCTCGCGCTGGTGCTCGGCCGGCGGCTTGACTGGCCGTCGCAGGAGATCCGCCCGCACAACGTCCCGCTGATGCTCGTCGGCGGGGCCCTGCTGTGGTTCGGCTGGTTCGGGTTCAACGCCGGTTCGGCCCTGGCCGCCGACGACGTCGCCGCGTTGTCCGCGCTCAACACGCAGATCGCCGCCGGCGCCGGGGTGCTCGGCTGGATCGTGGTGGAGTGGATCCGCCACCGGCCCACCACCCTCGGCGCGGTGTCCGGGGCGATCGCCGGTCTGGTCGCCATCACGCCGGCCTGCGCGTTCGTCGAACCGCTCGGCGCCCTGGCGATCGGCGCGGTGGCGGGCGTGGCGTGCGCCGTGGTGGTCGGCCTGAAGTACCGGCTCGGCTACGACGACTCGCTGGACGTCGTCGGCCTGCACCTCGCCGCCGGTGTCATCGGGTCGCTCCTCATCGGCCTGTTCGCCACCGACGGCGGCCTGTTCTACGGCGACGGCCTCGAGCAGCTCGGGCTGCAGGCGCTCGGCGTGGCCGTGGTGACCGCGTACTCGTGCGGGGTGAGCTTCGTCCTCGGCAAGGTGATCGACAAGCTCATCGGGTTCCGCGTGCCGCCCGAGGTGGAACTCGAGGGCGTCGACCTCCACGAGCACGCGGAGGTCGCGTACGCGACCACATGACTCCGCCGCCTCCTGCGGACACCCTCCGGGCCCTCCCTCTCCCGCCACGCTCCCCGGGAGAGGGAGGGCCCACACGTTCAGGCGCCGCGTCAGGCGTCACAGGGCGCCTCCACGGGGCTGATCCGCTCGTTCGCCCAGGCGACCTGGTCACTCGGCAGCTGGTAGACCCGGTACGCCTCGGCTCGGCTTCCGGCCAGCCGCCGAAGAGCCCGGCAGGCTTGGATCCTCCGAACGCGCGGGTGGTCAGCCCCGGACCGGCGCAATCGGCCGGCCGACCACGCCGCGGCCGCCGCCATCGCCGGGGCGACGAACGCTGCGGCGATCTGTGACGTGGCGCTGGCCATCGGCCACACACCGATCCACCCGGTGTCCCGGACGAGGAGGAACACCAGCTCCATCGCAAGCAGGAAGGGCAGCACCCACCGCAAGGGCGAGCTGCGCAGCTCGATGACGTACGCGCGGAGCGTCAGCCGACCTCGGACTTCCGGCTCTCGTGCGCCGCGCCGGCGAGGACAGACACGTAGCCACGCTCCAGCGGGGTGTCACCCCGCGCACCGGGCACCGCCGCCGCCTCCAGGTCACCGACCGTGCCGCGGAAGGCGACCCGCCCCCGGTGCAGCACCACCACGTGGTCGCACATGCCTACCGCATCCTCCACCAGGTGGCCGGTACGTCGCGCAGCCACGCCACGTACCGCACGAAGTCGTAGGCGGTGAACCCGGGGAAGTAGCCGAAGTGCTGCGGCAGCCAGCCGATCTGGAACGGCGCGGCGGAGGTCCCGGGGCGACCGCTCGGGAGCACGTGACTCATCCGGTGCCGAACAGCTCGTCAAACGGTAGATTCTCGGGACACGCCTGTCGGACCCGCTCCCGTTCGTCAGGCGGCAGCTGCGTGACCAGCTCGCCGTACGGCGTCCAGGGGGACGGACTCTCCCACCTGCCGACGAACGTCTCGAACGTCGGCGCCTCCAGAACCTGATCTTCCGCCGCCAGACAAGGGATCAGCTCGTCGACGTAGTAGTCGTAGATCACCCGCAACTGCCGGTCGTCGAACGGCACGTCATACATCGGGTGCACCGGGTACATGTACATGCAGCGGAACCATGAATCCTGCTGCGCTTGTGCCTGCTCGTCGGGAATGGCCTCGTTGAAACCAAGTCCTCCGTCACTTGTCTCCACCGCCGGCCAGCCTTCACTGCGCATGCATTCGGCCATGACGCGACCATATTCGCGTGGATCGATATAATATACAAGCTGCGCGGTCGGTGGGTCGGTGCCGAAGGATCTTCTGTAGTTTTCGGCGAACGGTTCCAGTCCGCGCTCGACGAGCTCTTGCCAGGTACGAGCCTCCACGTCGTCACGTGGCGCCCGCCGCACTTCCTCGGGGGAGACGGCAGCATTCGGATGACCGTTGTCCGCCGGGACACTACACGCCGACAAGATCAACGTAACGACGCTCACCGCCACCCCGAACTTCCGCCTAGAACGGACCACTGGTCGCCTCAGCACAATGTCCCCGGCGGTGTCTGGCTACACGCGACGCACCAGCCGTTGTAGCTGTACAGCGCACCTTGTGTAATGATCCTCCAAGACTGGACACCCGATCCGTGATAGCTGTACCTCGTCTGGATGCCGCTGTTACGCCACGAACCCATCAGAGTATCGCCGCGGAAATGAGCAACGGTTCCAGTATCGGCGACCGACCACACCTCGCATGTTTCTGTGACGCTGCAGCTCGCTGAGCCGTTGACCTCCACTGCCTGAGCAGCGCCAGACGGGATCAGACCCATCGTCGCGAGGAGCCCGACAAGTGCGGCTCCGGCAAGTGACCCACGCATGGCCTGTCTACCTCCACCACACACGTCAAGTAATGGCGTCATCACTTAGCGCCATCGGCGCGAAAGAATAGCTTCTACAAAGAGCTGCGTCAATATATGGCGTCAATGCCTCCCTCAAAGGGCCCACCCCACGAGCGCCTATTCCACCGAGCGCCTGTTCGAGAACACCCCGTGATCACGGCGTCCGCAGGACGCTGACCGGGTCACGGGTGGCGGCCAGCACCGCCGGCAGGATCGACGCCACCGCCGCGACCAGCACGGTGAGCACCGCCACCGCCACGGTGAAGTCGAGCGGCACCGGGTCACCGGAGCGGGCCACGGTGACCAGTCCGGCCACCGTGCCCACCACCGCGCCCGGGACCGCCGCGACCGTGGTGCGGTTGACCACGAGCCCGACCAGCGCCCAGCGGGGTGCGCCGAGCGCCCGCCGCCGGCCGAGGTCGCGGCGGCGCAGCAGCACCTCGCCGAGCACCACCACGGCGATGAGGAACGCGCCACCGCCCAGGGTGAGCAGCAGGATGCCGCGTCCGTACTCGCCGAGGTCGCCACCGACCGCCCGCTGAAGGTCCGCCAGCGCGGTGGGCGACTGGACGCTCACCTCGCCGAGGTTCGGCGGCGCGAGGACGCTCAGGGTCAGCGACTCGGTGGGGCGGGCGGCCTCCACCCCGGCCACCACCACCTGCACGCTGCGGGTGACGGCGTCCGGCGGGGCGGCGACCACGAGGCCCGCGTCGAAGGTCTCGAACGGCGCCCGCGCCACGAACGACCCGACCACCGGGTATTCGACCCCGTCGGTGCCGACCACCACTCCGAACGGTTCGGCCAGGCCGAGCTGGCGTTGCCCCTGAGCTGACACGAGCGCCTCCCCTGGCTGCGGCCACCGGCCCTCGACCAGGGTCGCCACCTGCGCGATGTTTCCGGCCACCCGCCAGGCGGGCACCCGCTCGCCACCGTCGCCGACCACTCCGTTGACCACGTCGAACGGACTGTCCACACCGACCACCCGCTCCACGGTGTCCAGACCGGCCAGGACTTCGACGACCGCCGGGGTGACGAGCCCGACCTCCCAGTCGTCGGTGACGACGAGCAGCCGGGATCCGGCGGTGTCCAGCCGCGCCAGCACCGCCTCCTCGGCCGCGGCGGTACGCCCGACGGTGAGGAGCGTGACCACGCAGATCGCTGCGCACAGGACCGCCACCATCGCGCTGGAGACCCGCTGCGCGACCGCGGTCCGCACCGCCTCCTCGAACAACGTGGACAGTCTCACAGCGCGAGCACCTCGTCGACGTGTTCCAGCACGAACGGGTCGTGGGTGGCGATCACCACCGTGCGGCCGGCCTGCGCGGCCCGCCGCAGCACCCGCAGCACCACCTCGGCGTTGTCCCGGTCCAGATTGCCGGTCGGCTCGTCGGCGAGGATCGCCCGCGGGTCGTTGACCAGCGCCCGGCACAACGCCACCCGCTGCGCCTGGCCGCCGGAGATCTCCCCGGGCCGGTGGTCGGCGCGGATCTCGATCCCCATCTCCTCCAGCAGCTCCCGCGCCCGTCGCACCACGTCCCGACGCCGCGCCCCGGCGTACAGCGCGGGCTCGATCACCGCGTCCAGCACGGTGCGGGACGGGTCGAGCACCGCGTCCTGGAACACGAACCCGACGTGCTCGGCGCGGAGGTTCGACCGGGCCGCGTCGCTCAGCCCGTGCACCGGCCGGCCGTCGTACCGCACCTCGCCGGCGGTGGGGCGCAGCATCAGGCCCAGCACGTACAGCAGGGTCGACTTGCCCCGGCCGGACGGGCCGGTCAGGCCGGTGACCGCGCCGGGAGCGAAGGAGTGACTGAGCCCGCCGAACAGCTCCTGCCCACCCCGCCGGTAGGCGAAGGAGAGGTTCTCAACCGCGAGCACCGGCACCCTCCGCCGGCGGTCCGTCGGTCCGGCCGGTGCCGTCACCCGACGCGGCACCGCCGGTGACGACGACCCGGTCCCCGACCGCGAGCCCCTCGACCACCGCCACCCCGCCGGAGGAACCGAGCACGGTGACCGACCGACGAGTGCCGTCGGCCATGAGCACCCACGCCCCGCCGTCCGGGTCGGTCCGCACCGCGGCCACCGGCACCGACGGCCCGGTGACCTGCGGCACGATCGTCACCTGCGCCCGCAGCGAGGTACGCTCCTGCGCCGGCAGGCTGGCGCAGTCGTCCCCGCAGACCGGGCCGCCGTCCGGTGCGGTGAGGAGGTACCGGATGTTGCCGTCCTGACCGAACTCCTCCCCGGCCAGCACGGCGGTCCATTCGTGCTCGTCGTGCTGCACGGTCACGGTGGCGTCCGGTGGGATCAGCCCCGCCTGGCCCTGGGACACCACCAGCGCGAAGGTCATCTCACCGGTCGGCGCGAGCACCGCCGGCTCGCCGCCGGACAGCCGGGCGGCCACGGTGATCTGCTCGCCGAGCAGCAGCCGCGCAGGCAGCCGGGGCACCGCGACCACCTCGCCGAGCGCCACCGTGCCGGTGACCGTCATGCCCAGGTCCCGCTGCCAGGCGCGGACCGCCTCGGTGGTGGCCCATCCGTAGCGGCCGTCCGCCTCGCCGTGGAAGAAGCCGAGGTCGGCCAGTGCCCGCTGCAGCTGCACGACGTCCTCGCCCTCGGCGCCGGGGCCGAGCGGCCGCCAGAACGGCACCGTGCCGACCACCGCCCGCACCGGCACGGTGTCCACTGTGTACAGCACGTCACCGGGTTCCACGGCCTCGGTGGCCTCCACCGAGGTGACCGTGCCCGGCAGGCCGTTGTAGCCCACCACCACGAACGGCTGCTCGACGGTGACGTTCAACGACAGGCTGCGGCCGACGGTCGCCTCGACCACGTCGTAGGTGACCGTGCGCACCTCGCCGGGATCGACCACCGGTGATCCCACGGTGGTCCGGCCCGCCCAGTAGCCGCCGCCGGCCACCACCAGCACCGCCGCCACACCCGCGGCCCAGCGCCACACCCGCGAACCGGCCGGACGGCGGGACGTCTCCTGCGAATCCGATTCCGTCATCGATGTCGGTCCGTTCGTCGAACAACGCTCCGGGGACGTCGTGCGTGTCGCGATCCGTCCTCGCGGTAGGGTACGTGATCCGTTCCTCCTGTATGAGCCACGTCACACAAGCCCGCCCGGATACGCGCATCGACGCGCGCGTCCCGGCGTACGGCGGGGTGCCGCGGGCCGGAGCACCACCCTCCACCGGTGTGGCCGGTGGTCCCACCGCCGACCTCGGCGAATACTCGGAGCGTGGCTCACGTGCTCCTGATCGAGGACGATCCCGGCGTACGGCAGGGTCTGGAGATCGCCCTGCGTCACCAGGGCCATCTCGTCGACACCGCGGCCGACGGCGAGGCCGGACTGGCGCAGGTGCGCACCCGCCCGCCGGAGATCATCGTCCTCGACGTGATGATGCCCGGAATCGACGGGTTCGAGGTGTGCCGTCGGGTGCGCGCCTTCAGCAGCATCCCGATCATCATCCTCACCGCTCGCTCGGACGATGTCGACAAGATCGTCGGTC
>CAZSNW010000073.1:0-3812 GCA_964608245.1 uncultured Micromonosporaceae bacterium | reverse complement strand
GAGGCCGGCGCCGACGACTACGTGGTCAAACCGGTCCAGCCCCGGGTGCTCGACGCCCGCATCCGCACCATCCTTCGCCGCGTCAAGCAGGTGCACACCACCGAGGAGGTCCACGGCGACCTGGTCATCGACCGCGCCGCGCTCACCGTGACCAAGAACGGCCAACCGGTCAGCCTCACCCCGACCGAGCTGCGGCTGCTACTGGTGCTGTCCGCCTCCCCGCGGGTGGTGTTCTCCCGCTCCCAGCTGCTCAAGGCGGTGTGGGACCAGGACTACCTGGGCGACTCGCGACTGGTCGACGCCTGCATCCAACGCCTGCGCGCCAAGATCGAGGATGACACGTCCGCGCCGGTCTACCTCCAGACGGTGCGCGGTTTCGGCTACCGGTTCGGTCCGCTGTGAACACCGTGCGCCACCGCGGAGTCGGGCTGCGCACCAGCCTGGTGACCGCCTTCATCACGGTCGCGCTGACCACCGGCCTGGCCGCGGTGGTGCTGGCGGGCCTGGCGTTCGTCGTCTACCGGGAGACGGCCTTCCCCGGCGCCCCGGACAGCCACCTCTACGTACGCGTGCTGCTGCTCCTGCTCGCCGTCACCGTGCTGGCCATCCTGGCGCTGGCGGTGACCATGGCGCTGGTGGCCGCCCAACGGGTGCTGCGCCCGGTCCGCCAACTGTCGGACGCGGCCGCCCGGATCGCCCGCGGTGACCTCTCCATCCGGCTGCCGGTGACCGGCTACGACGAGCTCGCCGACCTGGTGGAGACGTTCAACATGATGGCGAGTTCCCTGCAGCACCACGTCGAGCAGCTGCGGCAGATGGAGGCCCGGTCGCGCCGGTTCGTCGCCGACGTGTCGCACGAACTGCGTACGCCGCTCGCGGCGATGACCGCGGTGGCGGACGTGCTCGACGACGAGGCCGACCGGATGACCGGCAACGCCGCGATCGCCGCCCGGCTGGTCAGCCGGGAGACCCGCAACCTCAACCGGCTGGTCAACGACCTGATCGAGATCTCCCGGTTCGACGCGGGCACGGCCGCACTGCGGCTGGAGGACGTCGACGTGGTCACCGCCGTGGAGCACTGCCTGAAGGCGCGCGGCTGGACCGGGCAGGTCACCACCGAGCTGCCGGAGTCGCTGCCGCTGCGGCTGGACCCGCGGCGGTTCGACGTGATCCTCGCCAACCTGGTCGACAACGCGCTGCGGCACGGCGCCCCGCCGGTGCTGGTACGCCAGCGGTGGGCCGAGCGCGGTGGGCGGTCGTGGATCGCGATCGACGTGATCGACCACGGACCCGGGATCCGGCCGGAGCTGCTGCCCCACCTGTTCGACCGGTTCGTCAAGGCCGACACCGCGCGTACCCGGTCGGAGGGCAGCGGCCTGGGGCTGGCGATCGCCGCGGCCAACGCCGAGCTGCACGGCGGGACGATCGTCGCCGCCAACCACGGCGACACCGGCGCCGTGTTCACAGTGTGGTTGCCCGCTCACAGGCCTGTTACAGAACTGTGACAGAACCCGGACAGGTGCGTGATAACCGTTGGTGAGCCTTTCGCCCGTGACGACTGCGACACACCATGACCAGGGCGCGACACCGCGCGTACCGAAGCGGGACGACCTCACCGCGGCGGCCGCGTGGCTGACCGGCCGGGTGGTACGCACCCCGGTCGTACGCTCCCGACAGTTGGACGACCGGGCCGGGGTCCGGTTGTGGCTGAAGGCGGAGAACCTGCAGCACACCGGCTCGTACAAGTACCGCGGCGCGCTGTGGGCGGTGTCCCGGGTGGCGCGCGAGGGGCGCCACCGGGGCGTGGTGGCGCAGAGCACCGGCAACCACGCCATCGCGGTGGCGGCCGCGGCCCGCGCCCACGACCTGGCCGCCACGGTCGTGCTGCCCGCCGACGCGCCCGCGGTCAAGGTCGACCGCGTCCGGGCCGAGGGCGCCCAGGTGGTCGCCGGCGGCGCGACCGTGGCCGAGCGCCTGGAGGTGGTGCGCCGGCTCGCCGACACCCAGGGGCTCGCGGTCATCGACGCGTACGACCACCCGGACGTCATCGCCGGCCAGGGCACCACGACCCTCGAGCTCCTCGCCCAGGTGGCCGAGCAGGGCGGTCGGCTCGACGCGGTCGTGCTGCCGGTCGGCGGCGGCGGGGGCATCGCCGGCGCGTGCCTGGCGGTCGCCGGTCAGGAGGTCGACGTGATCGGGGTGGAGCCGGTCGGCTGCGACGCGCTGGCCCGCAGCCTGGAGGCCGGCCGGCGGGTCACGGTCGACCCGGCGCCGACGGTCGCCGACGGGCTGCGCCCCACCCAGGTGGGGGAACTCGCGTACGCTCTGGCCGCCGGTGCCGTCACCGAGGTGGTCCGGGTCGCCGATTCGGAGATTCTCGACGCGCTTGCACTTGCGCTCACCGACATCCGGTTGATACTGGAGCCCTCCGCAGCCGCGGGTATCGCCGCGGCGCTGCGGATCGCCGCCACCGGCGCGTACCGGGACATCGGGGTGGTGCTCACCGGCGGCAACGTGGAGCCGACCGTGCTGGCCGAGGTGGCGGCCGGGATCGCGGCATCGACGAGGAGAGGGGACGGATGAGTCGGATCCGGGTGGGTGTCCTGTTCGGGGGTCCGTCGGCGGAGCACGAGGTGTCGCAGGCGTCGGCGATGTCGGTGCTGCGCGCCCTGGACGCCGAGCGGTACGAGCCGGTGGCGATCGGCATCACCCGCGAGGGGGTGATGGTGCTGCTGCCGGACGAGGAGGTCACCCGCGCGCGGGAGGCGGAGCCGGCGGCCCGGGCGATCGACGACCGGCTGCCGGTCGCCGGCCAGGAGGTGGACCTGCGGTCGGCGCGGCCCCACGCCGGCGCGGTCGTCACCGCGGCCGGCGCCCCCGACAAGGAGCTGACCACACTGGACGTCGTCTTCCCGGTGCTGCACGGACCGTTCGGCGAGGACGGCGTGCTGCAGGGGGTGCTGGAGTACCTGGGCGTGCCCTACGTCGGCTGCGGGGTGGCCGCCTCCGCGGTGGGGATGGACAAGGTGGCGATGAAGCGGGCGTTCGCCGCCGAAGGGCTGCCGATCACCCCGCACGTGTGGTTCGATCGCGCCGCCTGGGAGGCGACCACCGACCCGACCTGGCTGGTGCGCGAGCTGCGGCTGCCCTGGTTCGTCAAGCCGGCCAACTCCGGCTCCTCGATCGGCATCACCCGGGTGACCCGGGCCGAGGACCTGGCCACGGCGGTGGAGGTGGCGCTGCGGTACGACGACGTGGTGATCGTCGAGCAGGGGGTGACCGGTCGGGAGCTGGAGTGCGGGGTGCTCGGCGGGTTCGACCCGGCCGCCTCCGCGGTCGGCGAGGTCGGCGTGGCCGGGGGGTACTTCGACTACCGCCAGAAGTACCACGGCGACGAGGACCCGATGACCGTGCCCGCCGAGGTGCCGGCGCACGTGGCGGCGCAGATCCGCGAGATGTCGGTACGCGCGTTCCGGGCGATCGGCGGCTGGGGACTGGCCCGGGTGGACTTTCTGTATGACGAGGCGGCCGACCAGCTCTACGTCAACGAGCTGAACACGATGCCCGGGTTCACCGCGCACTCGATGTACCCGAAGGTGTGGGCCGTGGCCGGGGTGTCCTACCCGGAGCTGCTCGACCGGCTGATCACGCTCGCGTTCGAGCGGCACCGGATGCGCAGCCGCCGCAGCGTCGGGCTGGACGAGTGACGTCGTGGTGGCCCGCCCCCCCGGCGGGGGCCCCCCCCCCCGCCCCGCCGCGCCCGCCCCCAACGTCGCCCCGCGGCGCGCCACCGCCCCCACCCCGGCGGGGCC
>CAZSNW010000072.1:0-11999 GCA_964608245.1 uncultured Micromonosporaceae bacterium | reverse complement strand
GCCTGGCCGGGCATGGGCAAGCTCCTGCTCGACTCGGTCCTCGTGCTGGACTTCCCGGTCGTCCAGGCGGTCGTCATCGTGACCACCCTGCTGGTGTTCGTGGTCAACTCGGCCACGGACTACGGCCTGGACCGGATCGATCCACGGACATGAGCGGCGTCGACGGACGGGACACGACCACACCCGCCACGCCGCCGGCGGGTGGCGTACCCCCGCGGCAGCGCGAGGGTACGCGGGACACCACGGCGGTGCGGGCCGGGCGTGGGCGGTGGCGGCCCCGGCTGCCGCGGCGGTGGGCGGGCCTGGTGTACGCCGCGGCCGGGCTCACCGTCCTCGTGGTCTTCCTCGCCCCGCCGCTGCTGCCGGTGGTCGGGCTGGACCCGGTCAACGGCGACATCGGGCAGCGGCTGCGCCCGCCCGGCGACGGCCACCTGCTCGGCACCGACCAGGTCGGCCGCGACGTGCTGGCGCGGGTGCTCGACGGCGGCAAGTACACCTTCACCATCGCGCTGGTCGCCACCGCCATCGCCGGGGTCCTCGGGGTGAGCCTCGGGCTGCTCGGGGCGGCCCTGGCCCACCTGCGGATGTTCGGCCGACTGGTCACCAGGCTGGTCGACTTCTCCATCGCCTTCCCCAACCTGGTGCTGGTGATGGTGATCATCGGTCTGCTCGGCCGGACCAACACCGTGCTCGCCATCTCACTCGGCCTGTTCTTCTGGCCGGTGGTCGCCCGCGTGGTCTACGCCGAGGGCCGCCGCATCCTCGCCCAGGACTACGTCACCGCCGCGAGGCTGTTCGGCGTCAGCCACCCACGGGTGATGGTGCGGCACGTGCTGCCCAACCTCGGCAGCGTCATCGCGGTGGTCAGCGCGTTCCAGTTCGCCGACCTGCTCATCGCCGCGGCGGCCCTGTCGTTCCTCGGGCTCGGACCGCCGATCGGCGTACCCGAGTGGGGAAGCATGCTCTCCGACGCCCGCAACTACCTGACCACCGCGCCGTGGACGATGGTCGGCCCCGCCGTGGCGATCATCTGGAGCGTCGTGATCGCGAACCTGCTCGGGGACCAGCTCGCCAAGCGTACCGACGTCGATCTGCACGAGATCGAACGCAGCTAGAAGGAGAGGAGGCCGGCATGGCCAGGCCGCGTGTGGAGTTCGTCCAGGCCCAGTGGCTGGACTGGGAGGCGGACCGCTTCCCGGTGCGGGCCGGGACGCTCGCCCGGGTCTTGAGCGAGGACCCGGACGACGGGGCGGCCACCGCGATCATCGCCTACCCGCCCGGGTGGCGCGGTGAGTCGCGGGACGCGCGACTGACGAGCGACGAGGAGTTCCTCGTGCTCGAGGGAGAGCTGTGGATCAACGGCGTCTCCTACGGCTACCTCTCCTACGGCCGCTTCCCGCCGGGATACCCGCGCACCACCATGGCCGCCCCGCGCGGCGCGGTGGTGCTCACGTTCTTCGACGCGCTGCCCGAGCCCATGACCACGTGGGACCGTCAGGCGCCGTACGACACCCGCAAGCTCATCAGCAAGCGCGACGCGCTCACCGAGCCGTGGCGACGGCTCTACCGGCCCAACATGGCACCGGGCGCCAAGCGGTTCGACCTCAAGGTCGACCCGGACACCGGGGAGGCGACCTGGCTGCTGGTGGGCCCGCCGGTGCGTGCCGGCCGGTACGCCGAGCGCCACCCGGTGGTGGAGGAGACGTTCATCGTCGAGGGCTGGTCGATGAGCCCGCTCGGCCCGATGGGCCCGGGCGCGTACTTCTGGCGGCCGCCGAACATCTGGCACGGGCCGTTCGCCACCCCGCAGTCCGGCAAGATCGGCATCGTCCGCTGCGTCGGCGGCCCGCTGTCCACCGAGTACGACCGTTCCAAGGAGATCGAGGTCGACTGGCACCCGCCGTACCGGCCGGTGCTGCCCGATCACATGGCCGAGGCGGCGGCCCGCTTCATCGGCCCCCACACCGAGTCCGACCTGCCGCGGGTGGCCAGCGCCCGCCAGTGGACCGCGGCCGGCGAGGAAGGGAGGACCCTGTGACCATCGACTTCATCCGCCTCGCGGACCTGCCCTGGGGGGACGTCGCGGCCGTCGCCGCCTCCGTCGACGGATCCGCGTCCGACACACCGCGGGCGAAGGTGCTGCGCACCGACGCCGACGGCGGGGTCACCGCGGTGGTCGACCTGCCCGCCGGCGGGTCGCTCACCGGCCGCCCCGGGCAGCTCGTCACCTTCCTCGTGCTCGGCGGCGCGGTCCACGCCGGCGGCCGGCTGCACGGCCACCTCGGGTTCGGCCAGGTGCGCCCGGACGGCGCCGTCACTTTCACCACCCCGGCCGGCGCCCGGCTGCTCGTGTTCCAGCAGCCCGACGACGGCACGGCGCCGCTTGCGGACCCGGTCGACACCCTGGAGGCCGAGTGGGCGCTCGCCGAGGATCCCTCCACTCAGGATGCCTGGCGGGAGATCGTGCTCACCCCGGTCGGCCACCCGGCCGGCGCGATCGTGCTGCGCAGCCTCGCGGTCGGCGATGCGGCGTTCCCCACCCACCGGCACGACTGGGACGAGGAGGTGTTCGTCGTCGACGGCGAGCGGCTCACCCCCTCCGGCCCGATGGAGGCCGGCTGCTACGCGTTCCGGCCCCGCGGCACCTGGCACGGCGGCTACCGCACCGGGTCGCCCGGTGCGCTGCTGCTGGTACGCCGGATCGGCGAGGCGGCGGCGCTGGCCGGCGCTGCTGAGGCCGCGCCGGAGAACGTCGTGCCCGCACCGGTGTGGCGGCCGGCCCGGCTCGGCCCGGCCGCGGCCGACGTCACCGCGTTGACGCGCTGTCGCGCGATCCTCACCGGAAGGGCGGAGTGACCACCGCACCGGCGGCCCCCGCCGCCGTCGCCGCCGGCGACGGCGGCGGCGAGCTGCGCATCCGGGGGCTGTCGGTGGCGTACGGCGAGGTCACCGACCGGTTCACCGCGGTGGTGGACCTGGACCTGACGATCCGTCCCGGGCGCACCGTGGCGCTGGTCGGCGAGTCCGGGTCCGGCAAGACCACGGTGGCGAAAACCGTGGTGGGCCTGGTTCCCCCGGAATCCGGGGAGATCACCTACGACGGCCGACCACTGTGGACAAAGTCGCGCCGGTACCGCCGGGACGCCCGGATCCAGATGCTGTTCCAGAGCCCGTACCCGAGCCTGGACCCCCGGATGACGGTCGAGCGCATCCTGTGGGAGCCGCTGCACGCCCGCGGGGTGGCCCGCCGGGTCGCGCCGGTGCGGGAGCGCCTGCGGGACGCCCTGCGGGAGGTCGGCCTGCCGCCCGGGGCGCTGCGGCTGCGACCCTCGCAGCTGTCCGGCGGGCAGCGGCAGCGACTGGCGATCGCCCGGCTGCTGCTCATGGATCCCCGCATCGTGCTCGCCGACGAGCCCACCAGCGCGCTGGACGTCTCCATCCAGGCCCAGATCGTCGACCTGCTCGTCCGCGAGCAGCAGCAGCGCGGCATCGGCTACCTGCTGGTCAGCCACGACCTGGGGCTCGTCGACCGGCTGGCCGACGAGGTGGTGGTGCTCTACGCCGGCATGGTCATGGAGGAGGGGCCCGTGCGGCAGGTGATCCACGACCCGCGCCACCCCTACACGTACGCGCTGCGGGGCGCGATCCCCGCGCTGCAGCGCGGCGACCACCCGGTCGTGGTGCTCACCGGCGACCCGCCCTCGCCGCGGCAACGCCCGCCCGGGTGTCCGTTCAGCAGCCGGTGCCCGTTCGTGGTCGACCGCTGCCGGACCGAACGCCCGCAGCTCGCCGCCACCGGGGACGGTCGGCGGATCGCCTGCCACCGGCCGCTCACGCCGGACGTGCGCTGGCCCGCACCGGCGACCGGCCCGTCCGCCGCGGCCGCCGCGGCGACCGGCACCGTGGAGGTGTCCCGGTGACCGCCCGGCCGCCCGCGCTGCGGGTCCGCGACCTGGTCGTCGGGGTGTCGCCCCGCCGCTGGCCCTGGCAACGCGGCGGCGCGCCCGCCGACGGGGCCGCGGGTGGCGACGAGCTGCCACCTGCCGGACCGGTACCGGTGCGCGGCGTCGACCTCGTCGCCGCGCACGGCGAGAGCATCGCCATCGTCGGCGAGTCCGGCGCCGGCAAGACGCTGACCGGGATGGCGATCCTCTCCCTGCTGCCCCCGCCGCTCGCCCGCCTGCGCGGCACGATCGAAGTGGACGGTCGGGAGCTCACGCCGGCGCTGTCCCGGCGTACCCTCGCCTCCCACGTCACCCTGGTGCCGCAGGACCCGCTGACCGCACTCAACCCGGTCCGCACCATCGGGTCGCTGTTCCACGAGGTCGTGACCCGCCACCACGGGACCCGCGGCCGCGAGGCCCGGCGCGACCTCATCCGGCGGATCCTCGGCGACCTCGGACTGCCCGACCCGGACGCGGTGCTGGCGAGCTACCCGCACCAGCTGTCCGGCGGTATGCGGCAGCGGGTGCTCATCGGCATGGCGCTGGCGATCCGCGCCCCGGTGCTGGTCGCCGACGAGCCCACCACCGCGCTGGACGTCACCATCCAGCGCCAGATCCTCGAACTGCTGCGGGAACAGGTCGCCGCCGGCCGCACCCTCGTGCTCATCACCCACGACCTCGGCGTGGTCGCCGAACTCTGCCAACGCGTGTACGTCATGTACGGCGGCCGGGTGGTGGAGGAGGGACCGACCGCGCAGGTGGTCGCCGCACCCCGCCACCCCTACACCCGCGGCCTGCTCGGCGCCCTGCCGCGGCTGTCCGACGACGGGCGCAGCGCCCCGGTCGGCATCCCGGGCCGGCCGCCCGCGGTCACCAGCCGGGACCCCGGCTGCGCGTTCGCCCCCCGTTGCGACCGCGCGGTCGACGCGTGCCGGCGCCGCCCGCCGCCTACGGGCGAGGTCCACCGGGTCGCCTGCTGGAGGCCGCTGTCATGACCGCCACCGCCGACATCACCGCCGCCGGCCCGGACGCCGCCGTCGCTGCGCGCCCCGCGGCCGGTCCGTACGCGTACGTCACCAGCGTCTGCCGGGACCTGGCGCGCTCCGACCACGCGTACCGGTCGTTGCTCGGCTGGTGGGCGGACGACGGGCACACCTGCCCGGGGCGCCGCTGCCGCCTGCTGCTGCCACCCGGCTCCACCACCGGCGGCATCCACCTGGTGGAGGAGCCCGACGCGGCCCCCGCCCGGCCGTGGCGGGTCGCCGGCGGCGCCGCCCTGGAGATCGTCACCGCGGACGCCGACGCGGTGGCCGTGCACGCGCGTACCGTCGACGGTTTCGAGATCGTCGCCGGTCCGCGGCCGGCCGGCGCCACCGGGCGGCTGCGGGTCACCCATGTCCGCGGCCCGGACGGCGAGGTGCTCTACCTGACCCGCATCCTGCCCGCCGACCGGCGGCACGTGCTGCCCGCGCGGCCCCGCACCCTCGTCGGCCGGCTGTACGTGGCCGTGGTCGCGGTCGCCGACATCGACGCGGTCCGCGACCGGCTCGCGACGCAGCTTGTCGGCACCGTGCTCTCCGACCGACGCGCCGCACTCACCACCGCCGCCCTGGTCCGCGGCGACCGGCCACCGCCCGCCGACGGCTACCGGATCAGCTCGGTGGGCGTCGGCGGCGGCGCGCTGGTCGAACTGGACCAGATGCCGGACCTGGCCGCCCCGCCGCCCGGGCCGACCGCCGGGCCGGTGACGGCCCGCCTGGTCGCCCCCGGCCGACCGGAGGGCCTGCTTCTCGACCTGTCGTCACTGGAGGTGTCCACCGTCCCGCCCGAGGAGGTTGACCGATGACCACCACCGCCACCGCGCCACGGACCGCCGACCCGGTCAACGAACTGTGGGAGGCGCTCACCGACGCCGAGCGCGCCCGGCTCGGGTTCGTGGAGGAGATGCGCCGGGCCTGGGCCACCGAGGTGTTCCCCGCGCTGCGGCGCGAGTTCGACGCCACCGCACCCGCCGAGGCCACCACCGACGTGTACGCGGCGCTGGCGCACGTACGCACCCTGCCCACCTACCCGTGGTTCGGGTGGCTGGAGCGGGAGGTCCAGAAGATGAAGTGGCGCCAGCTCATGGAGATGGCGCAGCGGCACCCCGAGGCGATCGCCGCCCTCGACCACGGCGTCGACGACGAGCGCGCCCCGAAGCGGCGGCTGGCCAAGCTCCCCACCTGGTACACCGACATCGACATCCACTGCCAGCCGGGCGGGGTGTGGTGGGGCGACCACGCCGCGGTGGTGTACGAGCTCGGCGCCCGCATCCTCCACCTGGGACGCAACACCTCCCTGGAGCTGCACCGGTTGTTCACCGACCGGTGCGTGGACGAGCTGGGCGACGACGCCCGGATCGTCGACTTCGGCTGCGGCTTCGGCAAGAGCACCGTCCCGTTCGCCGAGCGGTTCCCTACCGCGGAGGTGATCGGCATCGACCTGTCGCTGCCGGTGCTGCGGCTCGCCCACCACCGCTGCCGGCAGCGGGGCCTGAACGCGACCTTCATGCAGGCCGATGCGAGCGACGTGCCGCTGCCGGACGCCTCCTGCGACGTGGTCACCGGCACCATGGTGCTGCACGAACTTCCCATGCCCGTGCTCGTGCGTACGCTGCAGGAGGCGGCGCGGCTGCTCAAGCCCGGCGGGCAGGTGGCGTTCCTCGAGTTCGCCCGCACCGGCGACACGTTCCGGGACGCGGCCATGGTCGACCACGCCATGCGCAACAACGAGCCGTTCATCCCGCAGCTGATGGAGTTCGACGCGGTGGGTGTGCTCACCGCCGCCGGCCTGGTCGACGTCCGGTGGACTCCGTTCGACGAGCGGGGCGCGGGCCTCTGCCCGGACGGCTACCCGCGCCGCAAGGAGTGGCACTTCCCGTGGGCGGTGCTGTCCGCCCGCAAGCCCGCCTGACCGACCGCCCACGAGAGGAGGACCCGCCGTGCACACCGACCGTTTCGGTGACCCCGCGCAGCTGCCGACCCTGCCGCCGCTGACGTTCCTGACCGCCGAGCACGTGGACCGGCTGACCAGCCTGGTGATGACCCTGGCCGCCGAGGTGTGGGCGCTGCGGGAGGAGGTCGCCCGGCTCACCGTCGGCGCCGCCCCGCCCGCCCACGAACGGCAGGCGTTCGTCCGCCGACTGCTCGACTCGGTCGCCCCCGAGCCCGACCCGGCCCAGCCGGTGCGGGACCTGGCCGACCGGGCCCTGGCCGAACTCACCGGGCAGGCCGGGGCGACGGTCGGGCGTACCGGGGCGGCGTCGTGAGCGGCCGCATCCGCCTGTGGTTCCAGAAGCACACGGTCGCCGGCCGGATGCCGCTGCTGGACGAGGCGTACGAGCGGCACATCGCCGCGGTGGTCTCACCCGGCACCGAGGTCCACATCGAGACCCTGCCGGCGACGACCTACGAGTCGTCGCTGCCGGAGGGGTTCGTCCGCTACGGCGCGGCTGAGGTGTTCTTCGCCTGGCACTTCACCGCCCAGGCGCTGGTCGCCGAGGAGGCCGGCTACGACGCGTACCTCATCGGCACCAGCCAGGACCCGGGCCTGCTGGAGGCGCGGACGGTGGCCACCATCCCGGTGCTCGGCTACGGCGAGACCGCGTTCTTCACGTGCGCGTCGATGGGGCTGCGGTTCGGGGTGGTCGGGTTCATCCCGGAGCTGGCCGAGCCGATCGCCGAGAACGTCGAACGGTACGGGCTGGGCAAGTGGCTGGCCGGGTTCGAGCACCTGGAGGCCGGGGCCGACATGGTGCGGGACGCGCTGTCCGGCCGGCCGGAGAGGTTCCTCGACGCGTACGAGAAGGCGTGTGAGCGGATGGTGCGCCGCGGCGCGCAGATCATCGTGCCGGGGGAGGGGCTGCCGAACGAGATCCTGGTGGCCGCCGGCATCCGCCACGTGGCCGCGGTGCCGTTCCTGGACGCCGACGGGCTGCTGCTCAAGGCGGCCGAGCAGGCGGTGACGCTGCGGCGGCTCGGTGTGGTACCGGCACCGGAGCACGGCTACCGCAACCGTCCACTGCCACCGGCGGAGCGGTCGCGGTTGTTCTCGCTGTTCGCACCCGCCTCGGTCGACCGCACCGACCGGTAGCCGGAGGCCCCGGTCGGCCCAGGGCCGGCCGACCGGGGCCTCCCCGCCGAGCTCGGAGTAGGGACGTCCCACCACGCCCCGTGCAGGTCTTCAGTGAACATCACGTATGTAGATTTGTGATGTCCTTTGTATTGCATCCATAGAAGGACGTTGGTAATCTGATCGACATCTCTCATGTTGATCACGGGGGCTTGGGAGAAGATGCAGTCTGAACTGGCATTTCCGGGCCAGTCGGCCCACGCAGTGCACGATCCGCCGCGTCGGTGTCCGCCATGGCTGCGCGGCGACACACCGGTTCGGGTGTCGACCCATCTCTCGGGTTCCCGGATGACAGGTTGAAGGGAGACCCGACATGACCACATTCAGAGGGAGGATGGGGCGCGCCCTGACCGTCGGTGCGGTCGCCATCCTCGTCGCCGCGGGAGCAAACGGGGTCAGCGCCTCGGCCGATTCCGGGCAGGCGATTCTCGACACCAGCACGGCGCAGGTGACGACTGACGGCGACTTTGGCGTACTGCACGACGGATACATCGAGTTCTCCGGCTTCAACAGCCGGTACGTCGGCCGGAGCCTGGGTGGTCGGTCCAACCCGGGCAAGACAGCCTCGACGACGATCAAGAGCGGCAGCCACCGGGAGGTCATGCTGCGGGTTCAGTACTGCAGCGTGAAGAGCCCGACGAATTGCGTCTCGACCTCCTGGATGAGCAGTTCGAGCGGGTCGGTGTGGTACACCGTGCCGAGCAACATGTTCATCAAGAACTCCTGGCACAAGTGCGGTGGCTGCTCGTTGGAGTGGCGGATCAGCCACGAAGGCCACTAGCGGTTTGAGCTAGGCCCGTGGCCCGGCGTCGGCCGGAGCCGGGCCACGGGCTTCCGCCGCCGGCCCAGGTGGGGAGGCTCCGACGCCGCGCCGTCACTGTCGACCGCGGACATCAATTCGTGTTCACCCGCCGGAGAGCCGGTGATGTATAGAACGCCATTCATATGGTGCTCCGAATGCTCAAAAATTCGCGTGAGGGGGAGGTGTGACATGAGCCTGAGAGCAGCGGTGGGTCGCGCCGTCGCGGCCGCCGCGGTGACGGTCCTGATCTCCGCAGGCACCGGAACGGTGACCGCCTCGGCCCATCCTGGATCGATGGAGTCAAGCGACGGAACGCGTCAGGTCATCACCGGTGGGGACGTCGGCGTCCAACACATCGCACAAGGATTCATCGCGGTCGACGGGAACCTCTACCGGTACCTCAGCGTTGGCGGTCCGGATCTCCCGGGTGGGAGCGCCCTGACCGAGCTGGCGAGGGGTAGTAACCCGCACGTCCGGGTACGCGTCGAGACGTGTCCGGTGAACAACCCGTTCTCGTGCACCCTGTCGCCGTGGTTCGAGGACACCTCCGGCCGGGCGAGCGTCATCGTGGCGAGCACACACTTCATCCGACGTTCCTTCCACTCGTGTGGCGGTTGCACGCAGGTGTTCATCGTGGATCACAGTTCCGAGTGACGCGTCTGCCCTCGGCGTGCCGTCGGCCGGCGAACGAGAGTGTTTCGGGTTGCCGACGCGGGCCACCGCGTCGGCAACCCGGTCGGTGGTCGCGATCGGGGATCCGCCGGCGCGGGCGATCGTGATCGGGTTCGAGGTCGACGGCTGCCCGTACGTGCTGTGGCTGCCCGGTACCGCGTACGACGACGACGGCGAGCTGCTCCACACCGGCTACACCCTCGAGGAGGCGCTGGCGTACGCCCATCGGTTCTGACCACCGAGGGACGCGGTTGGGGCCCGCCGTCCACCGGGCCGCCCGTCCGACCCTGCCGGCGTACCGGGACGGCGGAACCGCGCTCGCAGCACGTGCATCGAGCAGGGCGAGGACGGAAGGACGACGCGGCCGCCGGTCTTCGAGCACCCCGGCGGTGCGTCTACCAGCTCGGCGCGAGGACCGAGATCGGCCAGAGGCGGCCGGCCGGGGCACCCCCGCCACCATGCGTGCATGTACCATGCATGCATGGTGGCGCTGCAGATCCGCAACGTGCCCGAGGAGGTGCGGGACGCACTCGCCGAGCGGGCGTCCCAGCTCGGCTTGTCGATGCAGGCGTTCCTGCTCGACCTGGTGAAGCGGGAGGCACGACTGGCGCGCAACGCGACCATGTTCCAGCGGACCGCCGGCAGCCGGACGGTGATCCCCGACGCGTACAGCCCGGAAGGGATCGTGCGTGAGGGTCGCGACGCCGGGTTCGACGTCGACCGCGACGACCTTTCGGCCGCCCGGTGATCGTCGTCGACGCCAGCGCGTGGGTCCGGGCCCTGGTCGATGACGGACCGCACGGGGAGGCTGCCCGGCGCGTGTTGACGGGGGACCCCGACTGGGCCGCGCCTGCCCACATGCCGGTGGAGGTGCTGCGCACCCTGCGCCGGTACGAGGCGGAAGGCCTCCTCACCGCCGCCCAGGCCGACGTGTTCGCTGCCGAGGTCGCCGGCGCGACGGTGCGGTACGTGGTGCCCGACCCGTCGATGCTGGCGGCCATCTGGGCGCGGCGCCACAATGTCAGTCCGTACGACGCGGGCTATCTCGCGGTTGCCGATCTGTACGGAGTCCCACTCGTCACGCTCGACGTACGGTTGGCCCGGGCCGCCCAACGAGCGCGGGTGGACGTGACCGTGCCGAAGCCGTAGGACGGCGGATTCCCGTGGTCCACGTCGCGGCTGCGGACATCCGACCGGCTGGCGGCCGGACGGGAGCGGCGGTGAGGCGTGCGTCCGAGGAGTTCCTCGCCGCCCGGCGGTGTGCCAGGTGCCGCGGCGATATTGTCCGGGGCACCGGGCGGGGACGAGTTTCCGACGGACTTCCGCTATCCGGTCAACTACGTGCGGCTCGTGTACATGGGGATCGTCAACCTCGAACCATGGCGGATCCTCCACGGTGACCCCATGCGTCGGACGATCCGGGAGGTCCGGGCGCGCCACCCGGAGCGGAACCTCGTCGCGTTCACGGTGCGGGACGACCGTGGGTTGGTCGCCTGCTTCGATCTGGACCGGGGAGGTGTCTCGGTCATCCACCGGGACGCTTCGCCGGGCCAGGAGCAGCAGGAGCACTTCTCCGACTTCGTGTGGCACGCGTTCGAGGACTGCCACTCTCGGCGACGAGCCGGGTCGCCGTGCCGGCCGGCGTGCGCGCTCGCCACGACGTCGACGCCGCCACCGGTCGGGCGGTGCGGTCGGTGGCGGCGTCGACGTGGCCGGCGGGGGCCGCGGTGCCGTCCGTGCCCGATGTCGTCCAGGCGTCCGGTCGAGGTGGCCGCGTCAGGCGGCCGTGCCGGTCGGGCGGTGCTGGTAGCGGCCGACCGGTTCGCCGGTGACGACACCGTCGGCGAGCACCCGGTGGCCGCGGACGAACGTGTCGGTCACCCGCGCGGTCATCTCGAAGCCCTCGAACGGCGTGTAGTCCTGGCTGGACTCCGAGTCGGCCGCGCGCACCGTCCAGGAGGCGTCCGGGTCGACCAGGCAGAAGTCGGCGTCGTACGACTCGGCGATCAGGCCCTTGCGCCACAGGCCGAACCGCTGCGCCGGGTTCCAGGAGGTCAGCCGGGCGATCTCGGCGTACGGCAGGCCGCGCCGCGACCCCTCGGTGACCAGGCCGGGCAGCAGGTACTCGGCCCCGCCGAAGCCGGACTTGGCGACGAACACGTCGTCGGCGGGCGTGCCGAACTTCAGCTCCGACCGGCAGCACGCGTGGTCGCTCACCACCCAGTCGACGTGGCCGGCGAGCACGTGCTCCCACAGCGCCTCCACGTCCTCCCGCGGCCGGATCGGCGGGTTGACCTTGCCGCCGGGGCTGGCTGCGGTGTCGATGTCCACCAGCAGGTGGCCGACGGTCACCTCCCGCCGGAAGTCCACGTGCGGGAACGTGTCGGCCATCCGCAGCGCCGCGTCCAGCG
>CAZSNW010000071.1:4794-12062 GCA_964608245.1 uncultured Micromonosporaceae bacterium | reverse complement strand
TGCGGCTGTGGCGCGCCGGCGCCGGGGAGGAGTACCGCCGGCTCGCCGAGGAGGCCGCGGTGACGGTCCGCCGGGGGCGCTGGCACTACGGAGTGTCGATCTGCCACGGGTTGGCCGGTAACGCCGAGTTTCTCGTGGACCTGGCTGAGGCGGGTGCCGGCGACCACTACCGGGAGTGGGCGGCGGAGCTGGCCGCCTGCCTGTACGCCCGGCACACCCTCCGGGACGGCTTGATGGTCGTCACCGACGACCGCACGGGGAGGGTGTCTCTCGACTTCGGCGTCGGACTCGCCGGGGTGGCCGCGTTCCTGCTGCGGCTGTGCCACGGCGGGCCGCGCTGGTGGATGGTCGACGACCCGCGACCCACCGACTGAGCGGCGCCGCGGGTCGGCGTCACCGAGGAGGAGAGGAGGAAACCATGGATCTGGAATTCGACCTTGAGGCGTTGCAGATGCTGCCGGAGGAGCAGGGTCTGACCGGCGGCTGCCCGATCTGGCCCGTGACGGTCGGGGTGAGCTGCGGCGGGCCCAGCTGCTTCGTGACCTGTGAGGTCAGCTGCAACGACACCTGCTCGTACGGCACCGCTATGGAGTGACGGTCCCGCACCGGCTGGACGGCCCCGGCGTGGACACCGCGGCAGGGCCGTCCAGCCCGCGGTTCGAGAAGGGAGGTGGAGGTCGTGGATCTGGAGTTCGATCTCGAGGCGTTGCAGATGCTGCCGGAGGAGCAGGGTCTGACCGGCGGCGGGTGCAAACCGATCAGCTGCGATCCGATGAGCTGCGAGACGGGCTGGACCAACTGTGGTGGGCAGGTCCTGACGTGCACGCTCGCGATGTCCGCCCAACCCACGGTCGGGTGAGCTGACGGTCCGATCGGCGCCACCCGGACCCGGTGGGGCCGCGGGTGCAGCCGGGCCGGGGGCGCGGCCCGGCGGTTCGCGCCGTCCAGTGATCGTCCAGTCACGAGCGCCAGACTCGCAGTGATGGTGATCGGTCCGCTGCGGACGGTCACGTAGCGGCGCCAACGGAAGGGCAGGAGAGGGATGACCACCGAGCACGACTTCAAGGGCTTGGCCACACGGCTCACCGGGCGGCTGGTGCTGCCGGAGGACGAGGAGTACGCCAGGCTCCGTAAGCCCGTGCTCGGTGGGCTGACCGAGCTGTTGCCGCAGGCGGTGGCGCGCTGCCGTACCACCTCCGACGTGGTGGAGGCGCTGGCCTTCGCCCGCAAGTCCGGCCTGTCGTTCGCGGTGCGCAGTGGCGGCCACAGCTTCGTCGACTTCTGCACCACCGACGGGTTGTTGATCGACCTCGGCGAGATGGACTCGGTGCAGGTCGACGGCGAGCTGGCGACGGTCGGACCGGCGGTGCGGATGGCGGGCCTGGCCGACGGGCTGTCCGCCCACGACCGGATCGCCCCGTGCGGCTGGTGCCCGACCGTGGCGGTGGCCGGCTCCGTGCTCGGCGGCGGGTACGGGGTGCTCAGCCGCTACCTCGGCCTCGGCTGCGACCACCTGGTGGCCGCCGAGGTGGTGCTCGCAGACGGCGAGGTGGTCCGGGTGGACGCCGACCACGAGCCGGACCTCTTCTGGGCGCTGCGCGGCGCCGGCACCGGCAACTTCGGTATCGTCACCTCCCTGGTGCTGCGGACCTACCCGGCCCGCCCGATCGTCCGGTTCGTCCACGAGTGGCCGTGGTCGTCGGTGGTGGACGTGATCGACACCTGGCAGCGCTGGGCACCGGAGGCGCCGCCGCACGTCAACATGGAACTGGTGATCCAGACCAACTACCCGTTCGAGTCGGATCCGCGGGTGGTGGTCTTCGGGGCGGTGGTCGCACCCGCCGCCGAGGCCCGCGCGCTGCTGGAGGAGTTCGTCCACCAGGTGGACCCGCGTGCCGACCTGGAGGAGCTGACCGAACTGTCGGGCAAGGTGGCGACCCGCCGCCACAGCTACGCCGGCCGGCCGGAGTTCCCGTTCGTGGAGCCCGGCCCGCCGATGGGGGTTCGCCCACGGCTGCGGGCGGTCAAGTCGGAGTACTTCGACCAGCCGATGCCTCGGGAGGCGGTCGAGGCGCTGGTGGCGACCTTCACCGCCGACCCGCGACCGATGCAGTACCGGGAGCTGGAGTTCGTGCCCTGGGGCGGTGCGTTCGCCCGGGTGGCGCCGTCGGAGACCGCGTTCCCGCACCGCAACGCCCGCTTCCTGATCGGGCACCACGCGATCGCGGGCAACATGGCCGACGACGAGGCCCGCCAGGCCTGCCTGGACTTCGTCCGCCGGTCGTGGGACTCGGTGCACCCGTGGGCGTCCGGCGCGGTGTACGGCAACTATCCGGACCTCGCTCTGGACGACTGGGGTCGCGCGTACTACGGGGACAACTTCCCGCGGCTGCGGCAGGTCAAGGCGGCGTACGACCCGGAGAACGTGTTCCGGTTCGCCCAGTCCGTGCCACCGCCGGACGGCGAGTGATCTTGCCGACGTCCATCAGTCGTCCATCGGCCGTCCAGTCGGAGTCCACCGCCGATCCATCGATGTGAGGCATCATCGAATGGTGCTGAGCTCCTCCTTATTGGACGGTGTTCGCCCTACGGGGTTTCCGCTGCGGGCGGTGCTGATGGCGCTGCTCGCACAGCACGACGACTGGCTGGTACGGGACGACGACTTCTGGTGCCACGTCTCGCCGCGTGCCTATCCCCAGCGGCTCCAGGGGTGGAAGCTCCACGTGTCGGCGACCTGGTTGTCGGCGCCCATGGTGCTCCACCAGGCGGCCCGGATCCTGATCGACCACGGGTGCGCGTTCAAGTTCGCGTCCACCATCGACAACGTCCGCCAGCTCACCAACAAGAACTCCGACCGGGCGCAGGCGGGCAAGTTCATCACCGCGTACCCGCGGGACGACGACCATCTGCGGACCCTCGCACCCCTGCTGGACGAGGCGACCGCCGGTCTGCCAGGGCCCGCGATCCTGTCGGACCGGCCCTACCGTCCCGGCAGCCTCGTGCACTACCGGTACGGGGCGTTCACCGGCGTGCCCGTCCTGACCAATGAGGGCAGCCTGGAGCACCGGCTGGAGGCACCCGACGGCAGCCTGGTCAAGGACGTACGGGAACCCTGGTTCAGCCCGCCGCCGTGGGCCACCCTCCCGTTCGACCCGCCCGACCGTCGGTCCGGCTCCGCGCCCGCCCGACCGGCGACCGGCGGTACGCCGGCCGCGACCGCGTCGCAGGCTCCGGCACCGCAGCCCGACGCACCGCAGGAAGGCGGACCGCAGGCTGCTGCATCGCAGGCCGGCCGCACCCGGACGGTGCTGCTGGCCGGACGCTTCGCCGTGGAGAAGGCGATCTCGCACTCGGCGCGGGGCGGCGTGTACCGGGCGTTGGACCGCGAGACCGGTCAGCGGGTCGTGATCAAGCAGGCGCGCCCGCACATCACCGGCCTGGACTACCGCGGTGACGCCCGTGACGACCTGCGCCACGAGGCGAAGATGCTGGAACTCCTCGACGGGCTCGCGCCGAAGCCGGTGAAGCTGTTCGAGGACGGCCCGTACCTGTTCCTTGCGGTGGAGGAGCTCGAGGGCAAGCCGCTCTCCACCTGGATGTCCGACCAGATCGCGGCCGCGGACGGACACGCGGACCCTGACCGCCCGGAGGGCCTGTCCGTCGAGGACGCGCTCCGGGTCGCAGCCCAGCTCGCCGATCTGGTGGACGCGGTGCACGACCGCGGAGTGGTGTTCCGGGACCTGTCGCTCAACAACGTCTTCGTGACCACCGACGGGCAGCTCCGGTTGGTCGACGCGGAGCTGGCCGCCCGCCCCGGCACGTGGGTCACCTACGCCCACACGCCGGGCTTCGGAGCGCCGGAGGTGGTCAACTCCAAGCGGATGGTCGGTCCGGCGCCCGGGCGGGAGGCCGACCATTTCGCCCTCGGTGCGATCCTGTGCCACCTGGTCGTCGGCACGGGGCCGACGCTGCCGGACGAGCCCGGGCCGGACGGGTCGCCGCCGCGTACGTCGACCGAGCGGATCGGGACACTGTTGCGGTACGCCGGGGCGGGCAAGCCGGCCGCCCGCCGGTTGGCGCCGGCGATCCTCGGTCTCACCACTGACGATCCGGCCCGTCGGTGGGACACCGCCCGGTTGCGTGCGTGGCTCGCCGCACCGGCGTCGGAGGACGACTCCGAGGCGTCGGAGAAATGGGTGTCCGCCCTGGAGCCCGAGAAGCGTCGGCACCTGCTCGACGACACGCTGTCGTACCTGGTCGACAAGCTCAGCCACGGGTCCGAGAGGCTCGTCCCGACCAGCCAGTACGGCGCGAACAGCGACCCGCTCAACGTGCAGCACGGCGCAGCCGGGGTGCTCGCGGTGCTGGTCCGCGCTGCCGCGGTGACCGGCGACGAGCGGCTGCGTGACACGGTGGCGAAGGTGGCCCGCTGGGTCGACCGGCGCCACCGGTCGCTCTCACCGTTGCTGCCGGGCCTGTACTACGGGCGCGCCGGCACGGCGTGGGCGCTGTACGAGGCGGGGGAGTTCCTCGAGGACCCCGGTCTGGTCACCCACGCCGTGGAGCTGGTGAGGGCCCTGCCGGTGCGCTGGCCGAACCCGGACGTCACGCACGGCGCGGCCGGGAGCGGGCTGGCCCACCTCCACCTCTGGTACGCCACCAAGGAGTCCGACCTGCTCGACCGGGCACTGGTCGCGGCCGACAGCCTGGTCGAGGCGACCCTGCGGACCACCGACGGGCACGTCTACTGGCAGGTGGATCCGACGTTCGACTCCACCCTGGCGGGCATGACGTACTACGGGTTCGCCCACGGGGTGGCGGGCGTCGGCGCATTCCTGCTCGCAGCGGCCGAGGCGAGCGGCCGTGACGACCTGCGCGCCGCGGCGGTGGAGGCCGGCGAGTCGCTGGTGGCCGCAACGGTACGCCGTGGCGGGATCACCTACTGGCCCAACGACGTCTCCGGCCCGAGCGAGTCGGACCTGCGCTACCACTGGTGCAGCGGGGCCAGCGGGGTGGGTACGTTCCTGTGGCGGCTGGGCCAGGCCACCGGGGACGAGCGCTACCTCTCGCTGGCCCGCGAGGCGGCCGTCACCGTCCGGCACGGCCGCTGGTTCAGCGGGATCGCCGCCTGTCACGGACTGGCCGGCAACGGCGAGTTCCTGCTCGACCTGGCCGCCGACGGCGACGGTCCGTACCGGGAGTGGGCCGGGGAACTCGCCGCCTGCCTGTACGCCAAGCACGTCCGGCGTAGCGGTCGGATGGTCCCGACCGACGGGCCCGAGGTGAACCTGGACTACGGCGGCGGTCTCGCCGGAGTCGTCGGGTTCCTGCTGCGGCTCGAGCACGGCGGTCCCCGGTGGTGGATGGTCGACCGGTCGCCGATCGACCCGGTGGGGGCGACGACGCCATGAGTCGACTCCGCACCCGCGCCGACGTCACGTTCTCCGCCGACGGCGGACGCGCCGCGTGTGTCGCCGCCGACGGTCACGGCGGGGTGTGGGCCGAACTGTGGGCGCTGACCGGGGACGGGCCCCAGCGCGTTCTGCGGGTCCCGGTCACGGTCGGGGAGCCGATGTACCCCGTCCCGCTTCCCGGTGACCGGGTACTGGGCACCGTGGCCAACAGCGGCGGTTACTGGGAGCTGGTCGCGTGGGACACCACCGGGGAGGTCGCGTCGCGTCCCGCCCGGACGATGCTGGTGGCGCGCGTCCCGGTTCCCGACGGCCCGGGCCTGGCGTTGGCTCTGGCCATCGCCCCCGAGAAGCCCGCCGAGATCGTGCGGGTCGACAAGGATCTGCAGGTGACGCGGCCGTGGGGACGCCCGCTGACCGTGGCGCGGATCGCGGACTGGTGTGCCGTGGCGTTGCCGGACGGTCGGGTGGTGACCGCCGTCCAGCCGCCGGGCCAGCCCTTCACGCCGCTCGTCCTCGATCCGGCCTCGGGTCACGTCGCGCCTCTGCCGCTGCCGTCGACCGTGCGGGCGGCGGTGCCGGTCTGCGCCAACAACGGGCGGGTGGTCCTTGCGGTCGCCGGGCCTGCCCATGAGCCCGGGCTGATGCTGTGGTCCCCGTCCGGGGAGGTCGAGGCGTTACCGGAGCCGGTCGGGGTGACCGGCCAGATCCGCCCGCTGGCACTGGCACCGGACGAAACCGAGCTGCTGGTGCGCAGCCGGTGGGGCGCGGTCTACCGTCTGTGGAGGGTCGACGTCGCGACCGGTGAGGCCCGGCCGGTGGACGCGCCCGCGGGGAGTCCCTGGACGAGGGCGGGATGGACCCGGGACGGCCTGTGGCTACCGCTCATCACCACGACCGCGCCAATGGATCTGTGGTGGACACCGACGGTCCACGGCCGGCTGCGACCGGTCGACGGTTCCCTGCCGGTCACCGGCGTCCCCGGCCACACCGAGCTGCTGCCCGGCGCCGCCGGTCCGGTGGAGGCCGTGGTGCACGGCGACTGGCGGACCGCCGACCGGGTGGTGGTGGCGTTGCACGGCGGCCCGGCCGAGCACTGGGAGCTGCGGTTCGACCCGCTGCTCCAGGCGTTCGCCCGGGCAGGGTTCGCCGTGGTGGCGCCCAATCCCCGTGGCAGCACCGGCTACGGCCGACAGTTCGAGGAGGCGATCAAAGGGGACTGGGGCGGCCCGGACCTCGCCGACGTGCTGGCGCTCGCCACCCACCTGGTACGGGTCCGAGGGGTGGGGCGGACGCTGCCGGTGCTCTACGGCGTGAGCTACGGCGCCTTTCTCGCCCTGCTCGCGGCGGCGGAGGCACCGTCGATCTGGGCCGGGTGCGCGGCGGTGGCTCCGTTCACCTCGACCACCCGGCTGTACCGGGAGGCGCTGCCCCCGGTCCGGGCGTTGCTGGACCGGTTGGAGGCCACCTCGTCCGCCAACGGCGGTCCCCGGGACCTGCTCCGGGATGCGTCACGGATGCGGGGACGCGTCCTGCTGGTCCACGGCGACCGGGACCCCGTCATTCCGGTGGACCACTCCCGACAGTTGGCGGCGGCGCTGGCCGGTAGCGCGACAGTGGATCTTTCCTACCTGGAGGTGCCCGGGGCGGGCCACCCACCCGTCTCGCCCCGCTCGGACGACGAGCACTTCCGGCAGCTCGTCCGGTTTCTCGAAGCGTCCCGGGTCACGGCCGGCCACGCGGTTGCGGCCGACCCGGTCCGGTCCCACGCCGTCTTGACGGAGAGGAGGTGAGCGACATGGAGCTGGAGTTCGTGACGCTCGCAGACGACTCGGCGGCGCTGGAGAAGCTGCCGGC
>CAZSNW010000071.1:0-4694 GCA_964608245.1 uncultured Micromonosporaceae bacterium | reverse complement strand
GCGCTGGAGAAGCTGCCGGCGGAGCAGGGTCTCACGGGTTGCCAGGCGACCTGCTACAACACCTGCACCATCAACTTCTCCTGCCTGAACCACTACACCTGCGAGATCCAGAAGAGCAAGACGACCATCCCGATCCCGACGATCCCTATGTGATCTTGCTTCGATCGTCGGTTCGTTGCCCGGGCCGGGAAGCCGGCCCGGGCAACACTCCTCCGCTCTACCGGCGGGCGCCTCCGGTCACGGTTCCGGGGTCTCCGCCCGCTCCTCCCAGGGGCGCCGGTCGTAGAGCAGCTCGCGGTACGCCTCGGTGAGGTCCGGACCCGGGTCGAGCCCGAGTTCGTCCCGCAGCCGCTGCCGGATCGTCTGGTAGACGCGTACCGCGTCGGACCGCCGGCCGGTGGCGTGGTACAGCCGGATCAGGTGCGCGTGCAGCGGCTCGTCGAACGGCCGCGCGCCGCTCGCCTGCGCCACCAGGGGCAGCCCTTCGGCGGCGGTGCCGGTGAGCAGGCACGCCTCCGCGAACCAGCTCGCGGCCGCCCCGTACTCCTCGACCACGGCCCGGAACCGGTGGTGCTGGGCGAGCGCCGGGTTGCCGCCGGGCGGTCCCTTCCACAGCTCCAGCGCCTCGGTCAGCACGGTGACGACGGTGCGGTGGTCACCCTGCCGGCGCGCGTCCGCAGCCAGCTTGGTCAGCTTGCGGAACCGCCACAGGTCCACCGTGTCCGGTTCGGCCCGCAGCGCGTACCCGCCGTTGGCCGCCGGTAGCAGCCGGCTGGGGCTGCGGGCCGGGCGGTCGGGTTCCAGCGCTTTGCGCAGCCGTTTGAGGTAGGTCTGCACGACGTTGGCGGCGCTGCGCGGCGGTCGTCCCTCCCAGAGGGTCTCGACGATGTCGGCGACCGGGACCGGCTGCCCGCCGGCGACCGCGAGCAGGGTGAGCACACTCCGCTGGGCGGGGGGACCCAACTGAAGCTCACGGTCACCGCACCAGGCGCGGACGGTTCCCAGGACTTCGATCCGGCTCGGTTCCGACCACGTCATCGCGTCCCTCGTACGGGCCGACGGCCCCCGTAGCGCCCGCGGTCTGGTTGCCGCCCACCCCGGTGGTGGGCGGTTTCCGGGCCGACACGCGCACACCCCTCCTCACAGTCGCCGGACAGCACCCCGCTGCCCGGGCGGGACCGCCCGCCGAAGCGGCCCGCTCGGCCCGGACCTGGTGTTGTCTGTGGTCTCGTCACCTGCTGCTCTCGTCGGCGTGAGTCTAGCGCTACTGTCGGTTATCTCGCTAGTTCCCGTGGACGGCCGCCCTGCATACGGCCCCTCTCGTCTGTCCTAGTTGACCAGTAGCTGGTGGGAGGCGAGTTCCCGGTAGAGCGGATTTGTGTCGGCCAGCTCCTGGTGGCGCCCCACCGCCACGATCCGGCCACGGTCCAGTACCACGATCTGGTCGGCGTCCACCACTGTCGACAGCCGGTGGGCCACCACCAGCAGGGTCCGCTCGCGGGCGGCCGCGTTGATCGCCTGCCGCAGCGCGTACTCGTTGCGGGCGTCCAGGTTGCTGGTCGGTTCGTCGAGCAACAGGATCGGGGTACGCGCGAGCAGCGCGCGGGCGATGGCCAACCGTTGCCGCTCCCCGCCGGACAGCAGGACACCGCCCTCGCCCACCTGGGCGTCCAGCCCCTGGTCGGTGCGCTTCACCAGGTCGGTGAGGCACACCGCCTCCAGGACCTGGAGCAGCTCCTCGTCGGTGGCCTCCGGCGCGGTGAGGACGAGGTTGTCGCGGATCGTGCCGGCCAGTACCGGCGCCTCCTGCTCCACGTAGCCGAGCTGGGCCCGAAGGACGTGGCGGGGCTGGTCGCGGACGTCCACCCCGCCCACCCGGACCGCGCCCGCGGTGCAGTCGTAGAAGCGCTCGATGAGCGCCAGGATCGTGGACTTGCCGGCGCCGGAGGGGCCTACCAGCGCGGTCATGGTGCCCGCCGGCACCGTGAAGCTCACCTCGTGCAGGACCGGTTGGTCCTCCTCGTAGGCGAAGCTGACCCGGTCGAACTCGATGGCGGGTGCGCCCGGCGCCGGGTCGACCACCATCGCCGGCGGGTCGTTCGCGGTCTCCACCGGCAGCGCCAGCATCTCCTCGATCCGCTGCAGGGCGCCGAGCCCGGCCTGCAGCTGCGCGTAGGCGCCCATCGCCTGGCCGACCGGCATCATGAGCATGAACAGGAACAGGACGAACGCCACCAGGTCGCCGACGGTCATGCCGCCGGCGGCCACCCGGGCGCCGCCGATGCCCAGCACCGCGAGGAAGCCGCCCTGGATCGCGGTCATCACCGCGGGGACGACCAGTGCCTGGATCTTCGCCATCCGGACGCCGGCCTTGTACGCCGCCCGGGCGGCCTCGGCCACCACCTCGCTCTCCCGGTCCTCGGCCCGGGCGGCGCGGATGGTCCGGGCCCCGCTGAGCGCGCGCTCGACCGCCGCGGTCATGTCACCGATCCGGGCCTGCGCCTCCTCCGCCGCGCCCCGCATCTGGCGGGCGATGAGGATCCCGCCGGCCAGACCGGACAGCGCCAGCACCGTCACCGCGAACATCACCGGGTCGATGATGATCATCATCGCGGTGGCGCCGGCCATCACCAGGACGCCGGAGGCGAGGTCCAGGACCCCGGAGGTGATCACCACGCGCAGCAGCGTGGTGTCGGAGCCCACCCGGGACAGCAGGTCCCCGGTACGCCGGTGGTCGTACTCGGCGATGGGAAGCCGAAGCAGGTGCCAGGACAGTTTGGTGCGGGTGTCCAGCACCAGTCCTTCGGCGGCACGCTGCAGCAGGAAGTTGCGGTAGCCGTTGAGGGCGGCGATGCCCAGCAGGAGCACGACCAGGACCACCACCAGGTCGCCCACCGGCTGCGCCGCACCGATCTGGTCGAGCAGCTGACGCACCAGCAACGGCTGGGCCAGCGACCCGACCGCGGTGATCAGCGAGAGCAGCGCCACCGCCAGCAGCGGGCGCCCCCGCCCGCGTACGTACGGCAGCAGGTCCCGCATCCTCACCCGCCGTCCGGACTCGGTCGCGGGCTGGTTGACCATGGGTCCTCCTTCGGCGAGCGGACGAGGTGCGCCCCCGGAGTCACGGCGGCGTCCGGGAACGACCGACGCGGCAACCACAGCGTATCCGTGTCGATACGGCCAGCCCAGACCGTGCGGTGGCCCGCCCTCGTCGCTCCGAGGTCACGGTGTCCGTGAGCAGCGCGTTCGCGGTGGGACCGGCCCGGAGCGCATCCGCGGTGTCCAGCCGCTGTCCACCGTGTGTCCAGCGATCGTCCAATGACGACCACGATCTCCCGGTCGGGCTCGGGTCCGACCGTCCGGGTCCGCCAGCCGGCGGGTGTGTCAGGCGGTCGGTCCGTCGGACGGGTGCCGGGTACCGGCGCGTCCCCGGGACGGCGGGTCGCAGCAGCCCTTCCGGCAGTGCGGGCAGATGCCGTAGATCTCCAGGGTGTGTCCGACGTCGGTGAAGCCGTGGGCGGCCGCCACCCGGTTCGCCCAGCTCTCCACCGCCGGGCCGGCCACCTCCACGGTGCGCCCGCAGGAGCGGCAGACCAGGTGGTGGTGGTGTCCCTCGTCACGGCAGCGCCGGTAGAGCAGCTCGCCGCCGGGTGGACGCATGACGTCCACCTCGCCGGCCTCGGCCAGCACGTTGAGGGTGCGGTAGACGGTCGTCAGGCCGATCCGGTCGCCCCGCTCCCGGAGCATGGCGTGCAGCTCCTGGGCCGAATAGAACCCGTCCACCTCCGACAGCAGGGCCGCCACCGCGGCCCGCTGGCGGGTCTGCCGGGGCGACGGCACACCCGGGCGGCTCACCGGTCGCCTCCCGCGCCCACCACCGTGCCGTTCCCGTCGCCGGGGACCGCGGCCGGGGCCGGGCCGACCGCCGGCGCCGCGCAGGCGGCCACCTCCCCGGCGCCGAACTCGTCGTCCGGGCGCTGCAGCGTCCGGGCGTGGCTGACCGCGTCGGCCACGAGGTGGGCCACCCGGTCGTCCACCAGCGCGTACGCGATCTCGCGGCCCCGCCGCCGGCCGCGGACCACGCCCGCATCCCGCAGCACCTTCAGGTGCTGGCTCACCAACGGCTGCGCCACCCCCAGCGCGTCCACCAGCTCGTGCACGCACCGGTCGCCGTCGGACAGTTCGGTCACGATCCCGATCCGCACCGGGGCGGCCAGTGCCCGCAGCAGCTCCCCGGCCGCCTCGTACGCCCGGCCGTCGACCCGACCGCCCATGAGCCCCACGGTAGCCCGTCACCCGCCCAGCACGACCTCGGGCGGCTCCAGTTCCGGGGTGGTGCCCGCCCGGCCCGGGCGCCGTAGCCGGCGCCGCAGCGCGGTGGCCACCGTGGTGACCACGAACGCGGCGATCGCGAGCAGCACGATCGTGGCGCCCGGGGCGGTGTCGTAGACGACGGCGCACCAGATGCCGCCGACCGCCGCGGCCGCCCCGATCCCCATCGCCAGCAGCTGGGTGGCGGCGAACCCCCGGGTCAGCAGCTGCGCGGTCGCCACCGGCACGACCATGAGCGCGCTGACCAGCAGCAGCCCCACCGCCCGCATCGCCACCGTCACGGTGGTGGCCGCGGCGACCGCGACGAGCAGGTTGAGCCAACGCACCGGCAGACCACTGACCCGCGCGTACTCCTCGTCGTG
>CAZSNW010000070.1:0-12142 GCA_964608245.1 uncultured Micromonosporaceae bacterium | reverse complement strand
CCGTGACGATGTCGTGCAGCCGTCGGGCGAGGGTCCGGTCGGGTTCCGGCATCTCCGCGATCCTGGCCAGCATCTCGCTCTCCGCGTCCGCCTTCGTACGCGGCCGACGGGCGGCCTTCAGCTCGCGGGCGCGCTCCTTCATCGCTTCCCGCTCCTCGGCGGTGAAGCCCTCCGCGTCGTCGCGGCTCCGGCGGGTGCGCCCGGCGGTCGTGCTCTCCTCGGTCACGGTGGTCTCCCTCCTGTGCGGGCCCGGACGTGGACGACGCTAACCGCGGGGGGTGACATCCGACGGCGCTTCTCCGGTCCCCACCGCCCGGCCGTGACCGGTGTCGGAAGACCGCCGACTCGGCGTGGCGGTGGCCGGTGGGCGCTCGCTGCGGGACCTGACCGATCTGCTCACCGGCGACCCGGGCGTGGCGGTCGCCCAGGTCGGCGCGAACCTGCTCGTGTTCGCGGCCTTCGGGGCGTTGGTGCCGCTGCGGTCCTCCGCGCTCGCCCGCCTGCCGGTGCTTCTCGGCGCGGCGGCCGCCGGGCCACTCTCGGTGGAGATCCTCCAGTACGCGCTGGTCCTCGGCCGGGTGTCGTCGATCGACGACGTCCTGCTCAACACCGTGGGCGCGGGTCTGGCGAGCCTGATGACCCGGCGCTGGTGGCGTGTCCCGGCGGCGCGGTCAGGCGTCGTAGGTGGCGACCGGCGGCACCTCGATGCCGATGACGTGCAGCACGTCCCGGCGTACCAGCTCGAACCCGAGTCGCTCGGCGATCCCCCGGCTCGGCGCGTTGTCGTCCGACGTGGTCCACGTGGGTGTCCGCCCCTCGGCGACCACGGCGGCGCACCAGGCCAGGGCGGAGGCGGTGCCGAGACCGCGCCCTCGTAGCTCCGGCTCGGTCACCACGCCGGCGTCGTCGTGGCGGAGGCCCCGGAAGAACGTGCACGTCACCGCGGCGAGCCGGTCACCCTCGAAGGCGCCGTACGCGTGTCCGCTGGCGGCGAGCCCGGCCGGTCCACCCCAGGTCTTCGCGATCCACCGGACCTCCTCGCCGAGCCGTTCGAGCGCCGGCGTGTCCTCGGTGTGCAGGCGCCGGACCGTGCCGGGCGGGGTCGCCGGCGCCGCAGCGGTCGCCGGGAACCGGTAGACGACCCGCTCCCAGCGGACCCGGTCGGGGAACGCCTTGTCGAGGACCGCGTCGAACCCGACGGGTGCGGCGAGGAACCCGCGCACAGCGGGCGAAGCGCCGCCGGATCCGCTGCCGCCGGGTCACCCTTGAGCACGTAGTTGCCGCCCGTCTCGGCCAGCAGCACCGTCGGTCGCGGCCAGCGGTCGACCCATGCCTGGCCGTACCCGGTGTGGGCGACGTGGCCGATTACCGCGTCCGGACCGGGCGTCTCCTCCCACCACGCGGCGACCTCAGCGAGCCGGCCTGGTTCCACGCTCTGCATCCCGCCATTGTGCCGGAACAGCGTTTCTGGGTGGGATGTGGTTTCCGGGGCCCCACGGTGGCGGGTCACCACCGCAAGGGTCAGCGCGCCGTGCCGCCGCCCGGGTCCCGGGAACGGGACCGCGTGAGCCGCAGCGCGACCAGCGGGTAGACCAGCACCGAGATCATCGCCGCCGCCACGAGCGCGTCCGCGGTCGCCTCGTCCAGCCACCCGTTCTCCAGGGCACCCCTGCTGATCACCACCACGAGGGGGAGCGTGGTCGAGGCGTACAGGCCGAGGACCCGCAGCTGGTCGCGAGGCAGACGGCCACGGAACACCAGTACCACCGGGAGCGCGCGTACCACCAGCAGCGCCAGGACCGTCGACACCATCAGCGCGATCGCGGTGACACTGCCGAGCAGGGCACCGACGTCGATGCGCATCCCGGTGGCGACGAAGAAGAAGGGGATGAGGAACCCGAAACCGACGCCCTCCAGCTTGGATTCGATGACCTCCGCCTCCCGGTCGGAGATGCTGGTGAGCACCTGGCGGATCACGATGCCGGCTGCGAAGGCGCCCAGGACCAGGTCGAGGTGCAGGTCGAGCGCCAGCCACACCATGGCCACCAGGATCAGCAGGGTCAGCCGCACCGCGAACTGCGCGGTGGTGCCCAGCGTGGCGGTCAGCAACCTCGGCACCGGTGCCGGTGGTCGGCGGGTGGCCAGCGCGACGACGGCGGCGGCGATCACCGCGAACAGCAGCAGGAGCAGGGTGGCGTGCCCCGGACGTCCGCCGCTGAACAGCAGGGTGACCGCGACGATCGGCAGGAACTCGCCCACCGCGCCGACCGCGACGACGCTCGTGCCCAGCGGCGTGTCCAGCTGACCGGCGTCCCGCAACACCGGCAGGAGCATGCCCAGCGCCGTGGTCGCCAGCAACAGCCCGATGGCCGCTGCGGTGGCGATCCCGCCTCCGATCGAGAGGGCGAGCAACGCGCCGACGGCCGCCCCGGCCGCCAGCGACAGCAGCCACGACAGCAGCGCCCGGTTCACCGGCGGCCCGCGTAACCGGCCCAGGTCCAGCTCGTAACCGGCCAGGAAGAACAGCATCGCCAACCCGAAGTTGGCCAGCCCGTCGACGGCGACGTCGATGCGCGCCAGGCCGAGCACGCCCGGTCCGACCAGGATTCCGAAGCCGATCTCCAGGACCGCGACCGGGAAGATCATCCAACGGCCCAGCTGGTCGGCCGCCAGCGGCGCGAGAACGGCCAGCAGGGAGATGATCAACACGTTCGTGAGCACGCCGCCGTCCACGGACGTCTGGTTCCCTCTGACCGCCGTTTCAGTGGCGCCGCCGCCCACCGTCACAAACGCCGCGGTCCGGGGCTCGACGCCCCGTCCGTGCCGCCGGTCGGGTGAACCTCCCGTCCCGCGTCGTCGGGGTGGGAACGGGGACGTACCTGGAAACGTCCGACTCGCGGGGGTGGGACACCCACTCGACGATGGGAGGATTTCGATGGCGGGTCAGAGGAACAGGATGGCCGTGGTGGCCGTCGCGGCCCTGCTGGTGGGCACGCTGGGCGCGTGCGCCCAGCAGTCGACCGGCACCGAGGACACGGCCGGCGGCCAGCCGGAACTCTCCTTCTCCGCGCCGGTGGCGCCCGGGCTCTTCGCGGACGGAGTGGTGCTGCTGGCGAAGGTCGAGGGCTGGCGGTCCGGGATGGCCGGCGCCGACCAGGTCAGCAACCTGGTGGAGATCGCCTACGACCGGGCCTCCGCCGAGGCGGCCTGGCGGGCGCACGTGCCGCGTGGGCTCGCCGCCGGCGCTGAGGTGCCCGAGGCCGCCGGTCTCTACGGCACCCTGGACTCGATCGACTTCGACCGGCAGGCGCTGGTGGTGTGGTACTCCGGCGAGTCGAGCTCCTGCCCGGCGTGGCTTGCCGACATCCGGATGGAGCCGACCGGCGAGCTCGTGGTCGAGCAGCGGGACACCACGACGCTGTCGGACGAGATGACCTTCTGCACGATGGACTACCGCCAGTACCGGATGCTGCTCGCGGTCGACCTGGACAAGCTGCCCGCGCCGGACCAGGTCGACACCGAGATCACGGTCATGGGTGACGTGCCGGTGGTCCGTTACGCGACCAGCTGAGCCGGTCCGCTGCTGCGGGGTCGGCGGACCCGGTGACCACGGCCGCGTGGACACCGCACCGACGTCGCACGGCTCGCCGCGTACCGCCGTGGTGTGGCGTGTCCTGACCGCGGAACTCGCCCGGTTGGGGCGGCCGCCGCTGTCGGTGGTCGACGTCGGTGGTGGCACCGGGGGGTTCGCCGTGCCGCTGGCGGGCGCCGGACACCACGTGACGGTGGTCGACCCCAGCCCGGACGCACTGGCCGCGCTTGCCCGGCGGGCGGCCGAGGCCGGTGTCCGCGACCGGGTCACCCCGGTGCAGGGGGACGGGGACCGGTTGGCGGACCTGGTGCCGGCCGGCACGGTCGACCTGGTCCTGTGCCACAGCCTGCTGGAGATGGTCGACGACCCGGCGCGGGTGCTGCAGGCGGTGGCCGGGGTGCTCCGCCCCGGTGGCGCCGTCAGCGTCCTGGCCACCAACCGGGACGCGGCGGTGGTGAGCCGGGCGCTGTCCGGGCGGCTGGCCGAGGCGGTGGCCGTGCTGGACGACCCGCAGGGGCGGGTCGACGAGCGGGACCGGGGCCGTCGGTTCGACCTGTCCGGGCTCACCCGCTTGGTGACCGGGGCCGGACTTGCGGTGGTCGCCACCCACGGGGTCAGGGTGCTCGCCGACCTGGTGCCCGCGACCGCCGGTGACGCCGAACCGGAGCTGCTGCACGAGCTGGAGCTGCGACTGTCCGACCGGCCGCCGTTCCGGGACATCGCCGCCCAGCTCCACCTGCTGGCCAGGCGGAGGGTCGACGGTGACGCCTGAGACCGCGTCGCACGAGCCGGTGCGGCCCGGGTACGGCGACGGCAGCCTGGCCGAGGTGCTGCCCGGGGTGTTGGCCGCCCTCGGGGTCCCCGGAGCCGTCGACCGTCTGGGGTTGTCCGCGCAGCTCGCCGGCGTACGCCGGGTGGCGGTGCTGCTGGTCGACGGGATGGGCCACCAGCTGCTGCCCGACGTCGCCACGGTGGCGCCGACCGTGGCCGACGCGCTCGCCGGCCGGCTCGGCACGCTGCGCGCCCTCACCTCACCGTTCCCGTCCACCACGCCGGTCAGCCTCGCCACCGTGGGCACCGGGCTGCCACCGGGCGGGCACGGGCTGGTGGCCTTCACGGTGCGCGTGCCGGGCAGCGACCGGGTGCTCAACCACATCGCCTGGGGAAGCGACCCGGATCCCGCGGAGTGGCAGCCGGCTCCCACCGTGTTCGCGACGGCCCGGCGCGCCGGGGTGCAGGTCACCGTGGTGGCCCGCAGCGAGTACGCCGGCAGCGGGCTGACCGGCGCCGCCTACCGCGGTGCCGACTACCGGGCCGCCGACGGCACGGACGCGGTGGCCGCCGCGATGGTGGACGCGCTGGCGAGCGCCGACGCGCCCGCACTGGTCTACGGCTACCTGCCGGAACTGGACGCGGCCGGACACCTGTTCGGAGTGGGCTCACCGCAGTGGCACCGGGCGGCCACGTCGGTGGACGCGGCGCTGGCCCGGCTGGTGGACGGGCTCCCCGCCGACGCCGCCCTGCTCGTGGTGGCCGACCACGGGCAGGTCAACGTGCCCGCCGACCACCGGTTCGACCTCGACGCCGATCCCCGTCTGACCGCCGGGGTGGAGGCGGTCGCCGGCGAGCCGCGGGTGCGGTTCCTGTACACCCGGCCGGGAGCCACGAATGACGTGGTCGCCGCCTGGCGGGAGGTGCTGGGGGAGGCGGCGTGGGTCCTCGAGCGGGAGCGGGCGGTCGCCGAGGGCTGGTTCGGACAGGTGACCGCGGACCACCTGCCGCGGATCGGCGACGTGGTGGTGGCGTGCCGCGACCGGTACGTGGTGCTCGCCACCGCCCACGAACCGGAGCGGGCCTCCCGCCTGGTGGCCTACCACGGGTCCTGGACCGCCGCGGAGATGCTGGTACCCCTGTGGGTGGTGCGTCCCTGACGCGACGGCAGTGGGCGGTGGGGATCCGGTGGGTTGGACCGGTGGCCCTCCCGTCTCCACGTCCGGCTTTCCGAGACACCGGTGCGGCCGTAGACTGAAGGATGGCGGCCAGCCGGCTGCTGCGGTCTGGAGACCGGGGAGGAGAACCGTGCCGCTCTCCGAACACGAGCAGCGGCTGTTCGAGCAGATCGAACGGTCGCTCGCCGCAGACCCGAAGTTCGCCTCGGCGGTGCGAGCCACGGATCCGCGCGTCCACGCGCGCCGGCGACTCTTCCTGGCGTTCCTGATCATGGCCGCCGGTCTCGCCCTCGTGGTCATCGGCACCGTGAACAACCTTCTCCCGCTGGGCGCGGTGGGGTTCATGGCCATGCTCGGGGGTGCGGCCTTCGCGATGCATTCACGGCGGCGCGCCAAGAACCCGCCGCTGGCGGTGGTGGACGACGACGGTGGTCGCGGGAGCCGGCGCCGTTCGTCCCTGGTCAGCCGGCTGGAGCAGCGGTGGCGCCGGCGCCCGGAGGGCGACCGCTGACCTCCGCCTTGTGACCGCCGGGGTTCGTCCGGCTCGTCTCCGTACGGCTCGTCAGCCGCTCCGCCATGACGGGGCGACCGGCGCCTGCGGCGCCGCCGAAGGTCGCCCGGCGTCACCGCCGGGTCCCCGGCGTCGCCGACAGGCCGCCGTCACGTGGTCACCGTTCGGCCAGGCGGAGCAGCCGCCGCGGCGACAAACGGGCGAGCGCCGTCGCCGTCGCCGACAGCCGGTCGAGCACCGCGGTGACCGCGGCGTTCACCGCCGCGCGCCACCGGAGCAGGGTCGACCGGGGCAGCAGGACCGCCCGCAGCCGGGTGAGCCGACCGCTCTCCGCGGAGAGTTCGCGGCACACCGTCCGCACCGCCTTGGCTAGGCCCTCCGGCGGCAGCGGCACCGCCGCGTACCGGGCGCGCTCCTCGGCCAGGCTGAGCCTTTCGATGCCGCGGGTGGCGGAAGGACCGGCGCCGAGGAGCCGGATCAGCCGACGGGCGGTGGCCCGCGGGGTCTCGGTCGGATCGAGCTCCACCCCGTGGTCCACCAGGCTGTCCATCAGCTCGTCCCAGGCCAGATGGGCCCGGTGGCGGGCGACGGCCGCAGCGTCACCGGTGACGGTGTCCCCGGCGGGTGGATCCGCAGCTGCCGGCCGGTGCCGCAGGCGACGGCGCCGCAACCGCGCCCGTGCGACCGCCGGGATCAACGCCGGCAGCATCAGCACCAGCAGCAACGCCGCCGCAGCGAGCAGGAACGGCCTCGCCGACTCGGGCGGCTCCGGCGGAGCCGGCGGGGACGGGTTACCGATCGAGAAGCCGTCGTCGATCTGGTTCTGCCCGTCCGGCGAGGGCTGGTCGGTGCCGACGCCGTCCGGGGTCTGCGGGTCGGTCTCGTTCCCGGTGCCGGTCTCCGGCGGCCGGTCCGGGTCGGGTGCCCAGATCGGGTTGGCCGATCCGATCACCGCCGTACCGGGGGTGGGGTCGAACGGCACCCAGCCGAACCCGTCGAAGTAGACCTCGGTCCAGGCGTGCAGGTTGCGGTTGGTCAGCACCCAGCCGGAGGAGGTCGGTGTACCGCGGGTGAAGCCGATCGTCACCCGGGCGGGGATACCGAGGGACCGGAGCAGCCACGTCATCGCGCTCGCGTACTGGACGCAGAAGCCCACCCGGTTGTTGAGGAAGTCGACGATGGCGGGTGCGTCGGTGTCCGGCCCGGTCTTCACGTCGTACCGGAAGCCGTTGCGCCGCGAGAAGAACTCCAGGACCGCGCGCACCTGGTCGTACTGCGAGGCGTCACGGTCGACCAGCTCGTTCAGCAGCACCCGCACCTCGGGCACCTCCGGGGCGTACCCGTAGCGCCTCCGGATCTCGTGAGTGGGCGGCAGGGGCTCGACCTGACGCAGCGCCTCCGGGTCGTACATCGGTCGCCAGTAGACGATCTCGTAGGTCAGACCGGTGACCGGTGTCCGGCTGGAGTAGACGACCTCCTGCCCCGGGTCGAAGTACCAGGTGCGGTCCAGGCCACGGACCTGCACCAGCTCGGCGTAGGTGGGCGCGATGTACATGGCGAAGTCGTCGGTGACCGTGATGGTCGCCTCGTGGCGGTGGTGGACGATCCCGCCGGGGGCGCCCCGCGGTCGCGGTGGGATGCCGCTGGTCACCGGTGCGCCGCTCACGGGGGAGGGCGCGAAGCCCGAGTCGGTGATCTCGTCGGCGACGGCGAGCCGGAGGTAGAAGGGATCCGGATCGTCGCTGGTCACGTGGATCAGCTCCACCGTCTCCGCCTGGTTGAGCTGCCCGTAGAGCTCGGCGAACAGGTTGACCCGACCGCCACCGGGGCCGTCGCCCGGGCCGTCACCGCCGCCGAACCGACCGGCCAGGCCGCCGTGCAGGTCCGGCAGCACGGACGGCACCACCACGGCCACGATCAGCCCCACCAGCGCCATCCGGCGGCCGGCCGCGGCCAGCGGCGACGACTCCCACGTGTCGACCGCCCGTCCGTCACCGGTGAACCGGCGGCCGAACCGGTGGATGAGGTCCAGCTTCTCGGCGCCCAACAGCCACAGGTACCCGAGGCCACCGAGCAGGAACGGGCCCGCGGGCAGGTTGTCGAAGGACACCGCCACCGGCACCGTGTACATCGCCAGCATCGGCAGGCCGGCCAGGGCCGGGCGGCGGACTCCCACCGCGAGCACGTCGACCACGATCGCGACGAGCCCCACCCCGGCCGTGGTCACCAGCAGCATCGGTGCCAGGTCCGGCACCGGCGCGGCCTCGTTGCGCGCCAGCTCCGGCAGTTCGGCCAGCAACCCGCCCATGTGCCGGACCGTGCCGCCGGTGGGGATGATCCGCAGCAGCTCCTGCCCGCTGGGGTACAGCCAGGTCAGCGCCAGCCCCGCGGCGGCCAGCATGGCCAGCAGCTGACCCCACACCGGCGCGCGCAGGGTCCGCGCGACGGTGGCGGCCACGACCACCAGCAGCACCATCAGCATGCTGTGCCGGAACCAGGTCCACTCCTGGTACAAGGCGGACAGCGGGATGGACGCCAACAGCGTGGCCACCCCCGCGACCAGCCCGAGTCGGCGTGTTCTCATCGCCAGCCTCCCGCCACCGTCTCGGCCATCGTGGCCCGCCAGGCGAACCCGGGGGAGCCACGCCGGGCCACCTGCGGCCACAGTGCGTCCAGCCGGTCCCCGTGTCGCACGTCGATCACCCGCCACCCCGCCTCGGCCAGCCTCATCGCCGCCGCCCGGTGCGCCCGCTGCGCCTGCTCACGCTCGTCCGACGGCAGCCGCAGCCAGGTGGCGGTGTCCATGAGGAAGGCGACGCAGGTCGTGCCGGGCCCGCGCATCCGGCTCGCCAGGGTCGCCTCCCCTTCGGTGAGCGAGCCCAGCACGGCGATCACCAGTCCGCCGTCGCCCGGCTGCCGTACCCGCTCGACCAGCTCGGTCACGTCGTCGTGGTGCCGGGTGGTCACGTCGGCGAGTTCGTCGAGCAGCATGCCCTCGCCGGCGGGGTCGTGCGCCTCCACGTCGATGGTGGGCGCGACCAGGCGTACCCGGAACGAGGCCCGCCGCAGGTGTACGGCGATGCTGGCGGCCGCCGAGACCGCCCACTCGAAGCTGGCGGTCGGACCTTCGCCCCGGTGGCCGTCGGCGCGGGTGTCCAGCACCACCGTGGCCCGGCTCTCCCAGGGCTGCTCCTCGCGCCGCACCATCAGCTCACCGGTGCGCGCGGTCGAGCGCCAGTGCACCCGGCGCAGGTCGTCACCGTGGCGGTACTCGCGGATGGCCTGGTCGTCATCCCCGTGCACGGCCACCGACCTCGACCGGCTCTCGCCGGTGCCGACCAGCTCGCCGAGCATCCGCCCGGGTGGCAGGGGCACCACGGCGGGGGTGACGGTGAGCCGGTCAGTGGTGGGGAAGGTCCGGGTCAGCTCGCACAGCCCGAAGGGGTCGGTGAGCCGCACCGACAGCGGACCCACCAGGTACCGGCCGCGGGACTCGGCCCGCACGGTGTAGGCCACCACGCTGGCCTGCCGCGGAGCGAGCCGTTCCATGATCAGCCGGGGGCGGTTGCCCAGCGCGTACGGCAGCCGGTCCTCCAGCAGCAGCGCCCCGGTGACCAGGCGGGACCGGTTCTCCAACCGCAGCCGGACCCGGGTGTCGCTGCCGGCCGGGATGCGGGCCGGCTCCAGCGACCGCGAGCAGACGAGGCGGTGCCGGCCGCGGCCCACGTACCACACCGCCAGCACCGGAAGGGCCACCAGCAGCGCCGACACCCGCAGCAGGTCGTCCTCTCCCAGGATGATGGCGCAGAGGGCCACCGTGGCGCCGGCGGCGAGGAACGCCCGGCCCCGGGTGGTCAGCCCACGGATCACCTCTCTCACAGCGCCACCCGCCCTTCGGTCGACGGCTCAGGCACGCCCGCCGCCGGCAGGTCGGGGACAGAAGACCGGAGGGTGGCGTGCCGGACGGGGTCCACGGTCACCGTCCCCGGGGGATGGTGCCGTCGGTGGTCGTCCGCCGCCGGGACAGGCCGCCCCGGCCGTCGGGCACCGGGAGGCGGTGCACCAGGTCCGCGATGATCGCGTCGGTGGTACGCCGGGCCAGCTGCGCCTCGGCGGTCGAGATGACCCGGTGCGCCAGCACGGGTACCGCGAGCGCCTGCACGTCGTCGGGCAGCACGTGGTCGCGGCCCTCCAGGGCGGCGATCGCCCGGGCGGTCCGGATCAGTTGGAGGGTCGCCCGCGGGGAGGCGCCCAGCCGCAGCTCGGGCGACTCCCGGGTGGCGTTGACCAGGTCGACGGCGTACTGCCGGACCGCCTCCGACACGTGGATGCCACGGACGGTGGCGATGAGGCGGCGTACCGTCTCGGCGTCGGAGACCGGCTCCAGGTCGGCGAGCGGGTCGTGGGCACCGTGCAGCTCGAGCATGGCCAGCTCGGCCCGCTGATCGGGGTAGCCGACCGCGATCCGCGCCGTGAAACGGTCCAGCTGGGACTCCGGCAGCGGGTAGGTGCCCTCCATCTCCACCGGGTTCTGGGTGGCGATCACCATGAACGGCACCTGGAGCCGGTAGGTCGTGCCGTCGACGGTGACCTGCCGCTCCTCCATGCACTCCAGCAGCGCGGACTGGGTCTTGGGGGAGGCGCGGTTGATCTCGTCGCCGACCACCAGGTTGGCGAAGACCGCGCCGGGCTTGAACTGGAACTCGTGGGTCTCCTGGTTGTAGACGCTCACCCCGGTGACGTCGCTGGGCAGCAGGTCCGGGGTGCACTGGATGCGCCGCACCGAGCAGTCGATGGAGCGGGCCAGCGCCTTGGCGAGCTTGGTCTTGCCGACGCCCGGCACGTCCTCGATGAGCAGGTGCCCCTCGGCGAGCATCACCGCCAGTGCCAGGCGCACCGTGGCGGACTTGCCCTCGATCACCCGCTCGATGTTGTCGGTGATCCGGTCGGTGACGGCACGGAACTCGTCGATCGGCAGGGCGTCGCCGAGCTCCACCCCGGTGCGTGGAACGGTCACTGGCTCTCCTCCTGAGTCGTATCGGCGCGGGCCTGTCACTAGAACGCTGCGGACCCGCCGTTAGGTTCACACGCGTCCGTCAGGCGGTACGCCACCGCGCGGTGCCGTCGTCGGTCCGGGGACCCGCCGGCGTGACGGCCGTCACCGCCTGTGCTCACAGGCTAACCGCCGTCGCCTGTGACCGCCCGTCAGGTGATGTGGAGCGCTATACTGGCCCGCATGTGCCGCACCGGCCTGCTCCTTGCCTGGCCGTGCTGACGCCCCGGGCGACAGCACGGCGACCCCTCCATGCGAGGGGTTTTCTTGTGCCCACATGTTCGTGTGTGTGCGTGCCGGTGTCGGCACCGGACGGCTCGAGCAGGCCGTGACCGTCGGGGAGGGTGGAGCGATGACCGAGACCCGTCAGGAGACCAGTCAGGCGGACGTCCCGCCGTACCGTTACACCGCCGCGCTGGCGGGCGAGATCGAGGCCCGCTGGCAGGACTACTGGGACGAGCACGGCACCTTCCACGCGCCGAACCCGACCGGTCCGCTAGCCGACCCCAGCCATCCCCGGGCGAATGCCCCGAAGCTGTTCGTGCTGGACATGTTCCCGTACCCGTCGGGTGAGGGTCTGCACGTCGGTCACCCGCTGGGCTACATCGGCACCGACTGCTACACCCGGTACGCCCGGATGGTCGGCTACAACGTGCTGCACCCGATGGGCTTCGACGCGTTCGGCCTGCCGGCCGAGCAGTACGCGCTGGAGACCGGCACCCACCCGCGCAAGACCACCGAGAACAACATCGCGCGCTACCGCCGGCAGCTGCGCCGGCTGGGGCTGGCGTACGACAACCGCCGCACCTTCGCCACCACCGACCCGGACTACTACCGCTGGACCCAGTGGATCTTCCTGAAGATCTACAACTCGTGGTACGACCCGGACCGAAAGAAGGCGCGGCCGATCGAGGAGCTGGTGGCGGAGTTCGAGTCCGGCGCCCGCCCCACCCCGGACGGTCGACCGTGGTCGCAGCTGTCGGAATTTCAACGGCGGAAGCTGATCGACGACCACCGCCTGGCGTACCTGGCGGAGG
>CAZSNW010000069.1:0-12207 GCA_964608245.1 uncultured Micromonosporaceae bacterium | reverse complement strand
GCACCGAGCACTCGCGCTCGCCGAGGGTGACGACCCGGCCGTCGGCGAGCCCGAGGATCTGCGCCTCCACGTGCCGCACCCGCGGGAAGTAGCGTTCGATGAGGATCGAGGCGTCGCCGAACAGCCGCTGGGCGAATCCGCACACCTTCTCGAACTCGGCGGCGAGCGCCTCCTCGTCGGCGGCCATCGCCATGCCCATGCCACCGCCGCCGGCGGCCGCCTTGACCATCACCGGGTAGCCGATCCGGGCGGCGACCGCCTTCGCCGCCGCCGGGTCGGCCACCGGCTCGCCGGAGCCGGGCGCGACCGGTACGCCGGCGGCGGCCATCACGTTCCGCGCGTTGATCTTGTCGCCCATGGCGGCGACCGCCTCGGCCGGCGGCCCGACCCACACCAGCCCGGCGTCCTGCACCGCCTGCGCGAAGGCCGCGTTCTCGGACAGGAACCCGTAGCCGGGGTGCACCGCCTGCGCCCCGGTGGCCTTCGCCGCCGCCAGGATCGCCTCGGCGTCCCGGTACGCCGCCGCCGGCGGACCCGGCAGCGGCACCGCCTCGTCCGCCTCGGCGACGAACGGCAGGCCCGCGTCGACCTCCGAACAGACCGCGATCGTGCGGACGCCCAGCCGGCGCGCGGTACGGATGATCCGGCGGGCGATCTCCCCGCGGTTGGCGACCAGCAACGACTCGATCATGCGGTGGCCGCCTCCTTCCCGGCCCCGTCGCCGGCACCCCCGGCGGTCACGTCGTCCATCCCGGACTCCCCGTCGGACCCGTCCGTCACGGCGTCGACCGACGGGGCGAGCAGCGCGGCCAGCGCCGCCGACCGCAGCAGCGCGGCCCGCCGAGTACGCTCGACCTCCCCGGCGAGGAACGGCGTGGAGTTCATCAACCCGAACGCCGCGTGTACGAGCACCCGGGCCTCCGCCGGGGTCAGTGTCGGCCGCAGCTCCACCAGCAGGCGCACCCACTCCTCGACGTACAACCGCTGCAGGCGGCGGATCTGCCGGCGCGGCTCCTCCGGCAGGCGGTCGAGCTCGTGCAGGTGGACGGCGATCACCCCGGGATTGGAGAGCGCGAACTCCACGTGGAAGTCGACCAGGGACTCCAGCGCCTGCCGCGGCTGGCCCGGGTGCTGGGCCACCCGGGCGCGGCCACCCTCGAGCAGCCCGCGGCTGACCGGTTCGAGCGCGGCCACCAGCATCGCCTCCTTGCCGGCGAAGTGGTGGTAGAGCGCCGGTCCGGTGACCCCCGCGGCCGAGCCGATGTCGTCCATGGAGACGCCGTGGTACCCGCGCTCCGCGAACATCCGGACCGCGATCTCCAGGATCTCCTCCCGACGACCACGCCGGGAGGTGGATGCGCCGACCGCCATGCCGCCCAGCCTACCGGGCCGACCGCCCGAGACTGAACGGACGTTCATTCCCCGTCGAACAGCGCCTCCACGTCCTCGTCGGAGATGCCGTAGCGGGCCTGCACCTTGGCCGCCTCCCTCTTCTTCCCGATCAGCTGCAGGGCGCGGACCAGCAGGGCGGCGGTGAACGGCAGCCGCGGGTGGTCGGACGGCAGCGACGTGACCACGTCCCGGAGCACCGCCGCCGAGGCGTCGGGGTAGCCGGCGTGCAGGAGCAGCTCGCCCCGCAGCGAGTCGGACAGCAGCGCCTCCAGGTACGCGTCGATCTTGCGCAGCTGGCGGGCGGCCCGTTCGAGCCGTTCCACCGCCTCCTCCCACCGCCCGGCGCCGGCGAGCACGAGGGCGCCCTCGTGGTCGAGGATGGCCTGCTCCCAGCGCGCCTCCGGGTCGTCGGGGCGCTGCGCCACCACCTGGGCGGCCCGCGCATCCGTCTCCGCCAGCACGGCCAACCCGGCGTCGGGGTCGTCGACGAACTCTCTGGCGTGGTGCCGGGCCATCACGGCCCGCCGCCGTGCGCGTACCTCGTCGACGGGCAGCCCGGCGGTGACGTACTGCGCCGCGGCGGCCGTGAACCGCTCGGCGGCCTCGGCGTCCCGGTCCACCTCCCACAGGGCCTCGCCGGCCAGCTCGTGCAGCCGCCCGCGGTCGGCCGCGTGGTCGTAGCCGGTGTAGCTCGCGAGCAGCTCGTCGACCTGCTCCAGGACGAGGTCGGTCTCGCCGAGCATCCGGTACGCGTGGCCCAGCAGTTCGCGGCACTGGTCGCGGGCGCCGATCTGCTCGTCCCCGCCGGCCACCAGCGCCGGCAGCGCCTCCTCGCCGGTCTCGGCCGCCTCCTCCGGCCGGTCGATCGCCAGGTACGCCCGGGTGAGGTCCACCCGGAGCAGCGCCGGCACCGGGTCGCCGGGGTCGGCGACCACCTCGGCCTCGGCGACCGCGTCGATGAACGCCCGGACCCCCTCCTCGCCGCGCCCGGCGTCCATGAGCGCCACCGCCCTGGCGTGGAGCAGGCCCACCCTGACCTCGCCGGCGACCGGTCGGGCCAGCGCCTCCTCGACCACCCGCAGCCGCTGTCCGGGGTCCTCGAGCAGGCCCGCCAGCGTCACGCTGGCCACCGCGAACCCGTCCCCGGGCAGCGGACGGTACCGCTCCCGGGCGTCGGCCACGGCCTTCACCGCCTCCGGCCGGTCCAGCGCCTCGAGCACCTGCGCCCGGTGCAGGAGCGTCTGGGCGACCAGGTTGGGTTGACCCGCCTGCTCTGCGTGCCCGACCGCCTCGTCGGCGTACGTCAGCGCCTCCTCCAGCTGGTCGCCGCGGGCCAGCGCCTCCGACAGCCGCAACGCCGCGGTGGCCCGCCGCAGCGGTGGGCCGTCGGTCCGCATGTACGCCAGGCTCTCGCGCAGCAGGCGCAGGCCCTCCTCCTGCTCACCGAGCATGGTCAGCACGGACCCGAGCCGGCTGCGGGCCGCGTACGCCTGCGTCTCCTCACCGACCGCCGTGAGCTCCTCGACCGCCTGCTGCAGCACCTCCCGCGCCCGGGGCAGGTCGTCGGCGTCCAACAGCTCCATCGCCTGCCAGTCGCGGCGCCACGCCCGGGCCCGCGCGTCCAGCGACTCGGCCGCAAACCGCTCGTCGAAGACCTTGAGCAGGGCGATCGCACCCGCCGTGTCGTCGGCCATCGCCCGCTCCTCGGCCATCCGCAGCACGTCCATCGGACCGGCGTCCGGGGGCACGGTCGGAGCGGGCACGACCGGCCCGGCCGCGGCGGGTCGCGGCACCGCGGGCCCGGTGGGCGTACCGGCGTCGGCAGCCGCCGTGGCGGCCCCGCCGACCCGGGCGGGGCTGGTCGGCCGGCTGGGCGACAACGGCAGGTAGTCGATCAGCGGCTCGGCCTGGATCTGGGCGGTGACCCGCCCGCTCTGGTACGACGTGCCGTTGCGTTCGTCGAACCGGGCGGCGAGATCGGTGGCGAGCCGGGTCATCTCCTCGGCCAGCGCCGCCGCCGCTGTCCCGCCACCGGGCCGGCGCACCACCAGGTCGCCGCGACCGGCGTCGACCAGCCGCCGCAGCAGCAGGGCGGCGCTGGCGGCGAACCACATCGCCGTCAGCGGCGACGGCGGCTCGTCCAACCAGCCGAGGTGGCGCTCGAGCAGCTCGAGCCCGCGGGCCTCGTTGCCGGTGCGGGCGCACAGCTCCAGGTGGTCGGCGATCCGCGACATGTCGCCACGGCTGTTGCGGATCGCGCGGTACGCCCGCCGGTGGGCCGACACCGCCTCGTCCAGCCGTCCGGTGCGTACGTAGGGGACCATCAGCGCGGTGAGGATGGACTGCGGCTGGGTCACGCAGTTCAGCTCGCCGCGCAGCACCGGCTCGGCCAGCGCCACCGCCTCCTCGTCGCGGCCGAGCAGGGTCAGGTAGCGGATGCGGGCGGTCGGCTCGCAGGCCTCGCAGTCGGACAGGCTGTCCCGCGGCGCCGCGCACCACTGCTCGTAGTAGTGGGCCGCCGCCTCCATGTCGCCCACGTGCCGGGCGATCTGGTGCCGGCAGGCGAGCACGGCGTGCAGGCTGTGGCCGCCCGCGCGGTAGCGGCGCTCCATGTCGTCGAGGACCTGCCGGGTCCGCTCCAGCGGAATCTCCGGGTAGTCGGTCATCGCCGTGACGATCCACTTGAACTGCCACAGCAGCGTGTGGGCGTACCGCTGGTGGTACGGGCGGGGATCCTGGTCGAACTCGGACAGACAGCGGGAGAAGGTCACGAAGCCACGGGCCGGCTCACCTCCGAAGTGGTACGCCTCGGTGGCCGCCATCCGGGCGGCGAAGGCGAGCTCGTCGTCGCCGATCTCCTCGGCCCGCGCGAGCACCTGCTCGACCAGACCGGTCCGGGCGCGGCCGAAGGGAAGCTCGTGGGACCGGTACAGGCTGTCCCACAGCTCCCCGGCTGACTGGGTCATGGTTGTTCCTCCTGAGGGACGGCGCGACGCAGCAGCCCGAGCAGGGACCGGTTCATCAACGCGACGTCGTTCGACCGCATCGGGTGGTAGCCGCGCATGAGTGCCTGGCCGTAGATCGCCTCCACGGCCAGCCGGGTCAGTTCCGGATCGGTCACCGCGGCGACGCGGCGGACCAGCGGGTTGCGGTAGTTGACCACCAGTTGAGGACGGTCGGTGGTGGTGGCGCTGTCCGCCAACGCCTCCAGCACCCCCGCCCACAGCTCGTCGGCCACCTCACGGGCGCGCGACAGCTGGTCGGCGAACGCCGCCGACCGGCTCACCAGGTACAGCGCCGGGGTGGACGCCGGGTCGAACTCGCGGACCACCACCTCGCACCCCAGCCCGTCGAGCACCCGCTGCGCGGTGGTGAGGAACGGGCGCAAGGCCAGCTCGGTGGCCGGATCCAGGCTCGCGAACTGGGTGGTCAGGTCCGTGGGCTCCAGCCGCTCGATGAGCACCTCGCGGTCCACGGTCGGCAGGCGCTCGATGATCTCGGTGTCGTAGGTGTAGCCGCCGTTGATCACCGGCAGGTCCTGCGCCGCGGCCACCGACCCCACCTGCCGGAATTCATCCATCGTGGATACGTAGCGGAGTACGCCGTAGCGCTTCCGGAACTCGGCGAGGGTCAGCCGCCCGACGTTGGTCTCCATCGGCCACCACTGCTCGACCAGCCGCAGCATGTCGTCGTCGTGCAGCGCCAGCGCCTTGACCCCGAGGTTGTGGATGTCCAGGAAGCGGCGCAGCCTCGCCGGGTCACGCCGGGACAGCCGCACCAGCCACGCCTGCAGCTGGGCACCGAGCGCCTCCCGGGTGGACTCCAGCAGGTCGTCGGCGTACAGCGCCTCCCGGCTCGCGGTCGGCTTCAGCTCCGTGGTGTCCACCACACAGCGGACGAAGAACGCCCACTCCGGCAGCAGGTCCTCGACGCTCTCCGACAGCAGCATCCGCTTGAGGTAGACCCGGTGACCGCTGCGGGCCGCCGGATTGACCGGGGTCGGCAGCACGTACGCCACCCCGACCAGGCCGGCCTCCGGCACCGCGAGGTCCACCACGTCGAACGGCTCCATCCCCAGCAGCTCGCGGCCGTACTCCAGCAGCCGGCGCCGACGCTCCCCGGGGGCGTCGTCGGGCAGCTTCACCCACGGCGGCTCCCCCACGGTGGTGACCACGTCACCGACGCGTACCCGCACCGGCAGCAGGCTGCCGAACAGCCGCGCCAGCTCGACCACCCGGGCGCTGCGCAGCCACTCCTCGGCGCCGGGGCGGGGTACGAGCGTGACGGTGGTGCCCGGCTGGCGGCCGACCTCCGGCAGCGGCTCGACCGTGTAGCGGCCGTCGGCGTACCCGGTCCACCGCACCGGCGGCGCCGTACCGGTCGACGTCTCCAGCACGATCCGGTCGGCCACCACGAAGCAGGACAGCAGCCCGATGCCGAACTGGCCGAGGAACTCCCGTCGGGCGAACCCCAGCACGTCCCGCTTGCCGCTGGCGCCGATGGTCGCCAGCAGCTGGTGCACCTGCTCCTCGGTCAGGCCGCAACCGGTGTCGTGGACGCGCAACGTCCCGTCACCGGTCAGCTCGAGCGGCTCGATGCGGATCTCGGCGGGCGCGTCCGGTCGGGTGGCGCGCCGGGCGGTGATCGCGTCGGTGGCGTTCTGCAGCAGCTCCCGCAGGTAGACCCGAGGGCTGGTGTACAGGTGCTGGCTGAGCAGATCGACCATACCGCGCAGATCGACCTGGAAGGTGTGGTTCACGCCTCGCGGTCTCCCGGGTCGGTCGGATGTGTGGTCAATGTACCGCCGCCCGCCCGACCAGCCCACACGGCAACCGGATCTCACGTTCCGCGCCCGCGGCCGGCCGGGCGCCCTGCGGCGGGGTGTGGTCCGCGTACTTGCGCCGCGGCCCGGCCAGGCGGCAGGCTGACGGCATGCCGCCGGTGTACCACAGCATCGTCGCCTGGCGGAACGCGATGGAGTCGGTCCTCACCCTCGGATCGACCCTGTCCGGTCCGCAGTGGGCCGCCCCGACCGAGTGCCCTGAGTGGACGGTCAAGGACGTGTACGCGCACCTGCTCGGCATCGAGCAGTGGGTCGCCGACGGCGCGCCGCCGGTGGACCTCCCGATGAGGCAGTGGGTGGCCAAGGCGGTCGACGCCTACCGCACCACCCCGCCCGGGGACCTGCTGGCGGACCTGCGCAGGGTGTACGAGCTGCGGCGTACCCAGCTCGACCGGGGCGGCATCCACGCGGACCAGCCGGTCAACCTGCCCACCGGGCAGGAGGGGACGGTCGGCCGGCTGCTGCAGCTGCGCGCCTTCGACGTGTGGGTGCACGAACAGGACATCCGGCGGGCCACCGGGCGGCCCGGCAACCTCGACAGCCCGGGGGCGGCGATCGCGGCGGAGCTGTTCGTGTCCGCCCTGCCGCGGATCGTGGCGAAGTCGGCGCAGGCGCCGCCGGGCAGCTCGGTGCGACTGACCACCACCGGGCAGGTGCCGATCGACCTGGCGGTGACGGTCGGCCCCGACGGCCGCGGCACCGTGGTGGCGCCCGACCGTCCGGTCACCTGCCACCTCACCATAAGCTGGGAGGCGTACGCGAGGCTGAGCTGCGGCCGGGGCGGCATCGCCGACCACGACGTGACGGTGACCGGCGACCGGCAGCTCGCCGCCCAGGTGCTCGCGCACCTGTCGATCACGCCGTAGGCCGCGCCGGCGTCACGCCATCGTGTGCGGCGGACGGTCCGCCCGCGGATCCACCCCGGCCACCACCGGTGCCAGCGTCGGTCGCTTGGGGACGACCTGGTCCCCGGACGAGCGGCCGGTGAGCCGGCGTACCACCCACGGGACCAGGTGCCGTCCCGCCCACACCAGGTCGGCGGCGCGGGCGGCGGCCCACCGCGGGTCCGGCGGCCGCGGCGGCGGCGTCCACCAGTCCGGGTCGACCGGCGCACCCAGCACGGTCAGCACGTGGGCGGCGACCCGCAGGTGGCCGGCGCTGGACAGGTGCAGCCGGTCGGGGCTCCACAGCACCGGGTTGCCGAACTCGTCGTCGACCGACAGGTCCACCAGACGCGCCCCGTGACGCTGCGCGGTCTCGCCCACGGCTTCGTTGAGCACCGCGATCCGCGGGCGCAGCAGCCGCCGGCCCGGCAGCCGGGCACTCAGGTCGATGAAGCGGAACAGGAGCACGTCGGCGCCGCCGGCGCGCAGTCCGGCCACCGTGGCGTCGAACCGCTCCACCAGTCGGTCCGGCTCGAAGCCGGGCCGCAGCACGTCGTTGCCGCCGGCGGCGAAGCTCACCAGGTCGGGCCGCATCGCGGTGGCCACCGGCACCTGTTCGTCGACCACGCGCGGGAACAGGCGACCGCGGACCGCCAGGTTGGCGTACCGGAATCCCTCGGTACGCGCGGCCAGCGCGGCCGCGACCAGGTCGGCCCAGCCGCGGTAGCCGGTGCCGTCGGGGTGCGGGTCGTCGAGGCCCTCGGTGAAGCTGTCTCCCACCGCCACGAACCTGCGCCAGCCGGTCACTGGGTCATCCCTCCCCACGGCACCGATGGTGCCAGCCGACCGCCGACCCGGCACACGCGCCACCGGTCGACGCTCCTCACGCCACACCCGCGCCACCGCGGGGCGGCAACCGCGGCGACGTTGTCGGAACGAGCCCCTCTCTGCGGACAACATCGCCGCAGTTGCCACGGCGAATCGGTGACGACAGCGTGACGGGCGCTCCCGTAGGCTGGCGGCATGCTGCTGCGGATGTCCGGTTTGTTCCTGCGTACGCTCCGCGAGGACCCGGCCGAGGCGGAGATCCCGAGCCACCGGCTGCTGCTGCGCGCCGGCTACATCCGACGGGTGGCCCCCGGCGGCTACGTGTTCCTGCCGCTGGGCAAGCTGGCGCTGGACCGGATCGCCGACCTGGTCCGCCGGCACATGCGCGCGATCGGCGCACAGGAGGTCCACTTCCCGGCGCTGCTGCCGGCCGAGCCGTACCAGACCTCCGGGCGCTGGACCGCCTACGGGGACGACATCTTCCGGCTGACCGACCGGCGCGGCGCCCCCTTCCTGCTGGGTCCCACCCACGAGGAGGTGATGACCCTCCTGGTGAAGGACGTCTACGCCTCCTACCGCGACTACCCGGTCACCCTCTTCCAGATCCAGACCAAGTACCGCAACGAGGCCAGGCCGCGCGCCGGTCTGCTGCGCAGCCGCGAGTTCCTCATGAAGGACTCGTACTCGTTCGACCTGGACCCGGCCGGAATGGACGAGTCGTACGCCACGCACCGCGCCGCGTATCTGAAGATCTTCGACGAGCTGCAGCTGAGGATCACGGTGGTGGCGGCCGGGGTCGGATCGATCGGCGGCTCCCGCAGCGAGGAGTTCCTGGCCGAGGCGCCGTCCGGTGAGGACACCTTCGTGGCCTGCCCGACCTGCGGCTACGCCGCGAACACGGAGGCGGTGACGACCCCGAGACCGCCGGCGCGCGACATCGCCGCCGCCCCGCCGATGGAGGTGCACGACACCCCAGACACGCCGACCATCGAGTCGCTGGTGGCGCTGGCCAACGCGCGCAAGCTGGCCGGCCGCACGGACTGGACCGCCGCGGACACGCTGAAGAACGTCGTGGTGGAGGTGCACCCGCCCGGCGCGCCGGAGCCGGAGGTGCTGGTCATCGGCGTGCCTGGCGACCGGGAGGTCGACCTGAAGCGGCTGGAGGCGGTGCTGTACCCGGCCACCGTGACCATCTTCGAGGACTGGGAGTCCCGACCGGAGCTGGTCCGCGGCTACATCGGACCGCAGATCCTCGCCGACGTCGGCATCCGTTACCTCGTCGACCCGCGGGTGGTGCCGGGCACCGCCTGGTTGACCGGCGCCAACGAACCGGGCCGGCACGCCATCAACGTGGTGTGCGGCCGGGACTTCCACCCGGACGGCACCATCGAAGCCGCCGAGGTACGCGCGGGCGACCCGTGCCCGGCCTGCGAGAACGGCGCGTTGACCATCCGACGCGGGATCGAGGTGGGGCACATCTTCGCGCTGGGGCGCCGCTACACCGACGCGTTCGAACTGGACGCGCTCGGCCCCGACGGCACCCCGATCCGGATCTTCATGGGCTGCTACGGGCTGGGCGTGTCGCGGGTGCTCGCCGCGGTGGCCGAGCAGCACCACGACGAGGCGGGGCTGACGTGGCCGCCGAGCGTCGCGCCGTGCGACGTCCACCTGGTGCCGACCGGCCACGCCCAGCGGGAGGCGGCGGAGGCGCTCGCCGACGAGCTGGTCGCCCGCGGGCTGCGGGTGCTGCTGGACGACCGGGACGGGGTGTCGGCCGGGGTGAGGTTCACCGACGCCGAGCTGCTCGGCATGCCGTGGATCGTGGTGCTCGGCCGGAAGCTGGCCGACGGTCTGGTGGAGCTGCGCGACCGGGCCACCGGCGCGCGCACCGAGGTCCCGCTCGCCGAGGTCGCCGACCGGCTCGCGGCGAACCGCTCGGCGGCCTGAGCCGGTCGCCGACCGAGCCGGGTCGTCCGTCCTCAGGCGGTGACCGGTCGGCTCAGCCCTTCGAGCACCGTCGCGTTGGGCAGGGTGGCCAGCGCCGCCCCCGGCAGCACGATCTTGCTGCGGCGCAGCCCGGAACCGATCACCACGTACCCGGCGGCGGTCACCTGTGGGTCCACCAGCAGTGGCCAGTCCGCGGGCAGCCCGATCGGGGTGATCCCGCCGTACTCCATGCCGGTCAGCGTCACCGCCTCGTCCATCGGCGCGAAGCTCGCCTTGCGGACGTCCAGCCACTTCCGGACGGTGTTGTTCACGTCCGCGCGGGTGGTGGCGAGCACGACGCAGGCGGCGTACCGCGTCTCACCGGCCCGCTTGCCGGCGACCACCACGCAGTTGGCGGAGACCTCCAGCCCGACCTGGTACGCCTCGCAGAAGGCGGCGGTGTCGGCGAGGTCCGGGTCGATCTCGGCGACCAGCACGTCCTCCGGCGCGTCCGCCCAGGCGGCGAGCCCGGCGGCCACCGGCTCGGCCAGCAGGTCGGGGCGCTGGCGGGCGGGTTCGGTCTTGAGCGTTCCGAGCACGGCACCATCCTGCCACCGGGGCGTCGGGCCGACGGCCGGCGGCGTCAGCGGTGGGAGTGATGGTGGTGGCCGCCTCGGGCGGCGCGGATGGCGCGGGCCAGAGCGGCGGTGACCCCGATCGCCCCGATCACCATGATCAGCCGGTTGACGTCCACCGCCGGCCGCCAGGAGACCATGCCCTCCTTGATCACGAAAGCGCCGGCCGGTTTCGCCGCCACTCCGAAGCCTCCGCCCTCGCCCTCCTGGCCCTCCTTGTCGTGGCCGCCGCCGCCTCCACCGCCGCCGGCGATCATCGCCCCGGCGATGACGGTGACGCCGTCCTTCTCGTAAGGCTCGGCGTAGACCCGCTTCACGGTGATCGTCTCGCCGGCCCGGGTCAGGACGTCGTTGAGATTCATGTCCCCTCCTTGCCGCTGCCTCGGGTGACAGCATCCCAGGTCACACGGAGACATGGAGAGGTTTGCACAGAAATGTACGGAACCGTACGCCTGTCGCCCGCCTACCGGTCGGTGCCGTGCAGCACGAGATCCGCGGCCTCCCGGGCGCAGCCCCAGGAGAGGGTGATCCCCGAGCCGCCGTGCCCGTAGTTGTGGACGACCCGCGTACCGTCCGGACCCGGCTCGGCCGCCACGCGCACCCGGTCGCGCACCGGCCGCAGCCCCACCCGGTGGGCGACCACCCGGGCACCGGCGAGCGCCGGCACGACCCGGGTGCACCGTTCGAGGATCCGTTCGGCCACCTCGGGTCGGGGTGTGCGGTCCCAGACCCCGTCGTCGGCGGTCCCCCCCAGCACCACGGTGCGGGGGTGCGGGAGCACGTAGACCAGCTCCTCGTGCGCCTCGTGCGGCTCGCCGGTGAAGAACTCGTCGATCCCCGGGTTCTCCACCACCACGACCTGCCCGCGGACCGGCCGGACCGCCGGGTCCGGCACGAAGTTGCGGGCCGCCACCCCGGTGCAGTTGACCACCACCCCACCGGGGCGGACCTCTCGGGCGGCCTCGGCGAGATCCGCCACCGGCCGGTGCACCAGGGTCCCGCCGGCCCTTCGCAGCCGCTCGACGAGGTAGTCGAGGTAGACCGGCATCTCCACGATCGGGGTCTCGAACCGCCAGCCGGCGACGTAGCCGGGCGGCAGCTCCTCGCGCGGGCGGTCGACCGCCTCCACCGCGTCCGCCCAGTCCGGACGCGCCGTGTGGTCGCCGCCGGTGACCGCCACCGTGCCGGTGACCAGGCGTACGCCGGTGGCGGGGTCGCGGGCGAGCTCGCGCAGCTCCGCCAGGGTCCGCCGACTCCAGCGGTCCACCAGGTCGCGCGGCTCGGCGAGGTAGGGCAGCCACAGGGCACCGGCGACCGCGGAGGTGGTCTGCTGCGGGAGTTCGGCGGCGCGGACCTCCACCCGCACCCCCGCCTCGGCCAGGCAGACCGCGGTGGTCAGGCCGCTGACCCCGCCGCCGACGACGAGAACGTCAGGTCTGTTCACGAGAAGGATCCTCCACCGGCGAGCCGTGGACGACCGTCACCGGAGTGTTCCCAAAGCGTTCCCACGGGGTCCTCGTGAACGTTCGTGTGCACGGCCTTCGGGGACGTCCGCGCTGGTGGAGTCGAGGGGACTTGAACCCCTACACCGCCACCGAAGTAGAGACCATCGTCAATCGGGCAGATTGCCGGCCTGACCTGGGTTTCTTCCCTCGTCATCTCTCGACGTATCACACCGGTTGGCGCTCTGAGTTGTGCC
>CAZSNW010000068.1:0-12212 GCA_964608245.1 uncultured Micromonosporaceae bacterium | reverse complement strand
CGCCGGAAGTCCACGTGCGGGAACGTGTCGGCCATCCGCAGCGCCGCGTCCAGCGCCTTGCGGGAGGACAGGTGCAGCAGGTTGATGGTGGGCAGCCCGGTCTCGTGGGCGAGGTAGGAGGCGATCGTCACCGCCAGCCCCTCCGAGTGGGGCGGCCGGGAGGCGTGGTAGGCCTCGAGGCCCTTGAGCCGCCCCTCCTCCTCGACCATCCGGGTGTACGCGGCCATGATCTCCGCGGTCTCGCAGTGCAGCGACAGGGAGATCGCCGGGGCGAGGTCGGGGAACTGTTCCCGCGCCCGCTGGATGCCACGCATGACCATCTCGAAGTGCGCCAGGTCGTACCGCTCACCCGGCGGGGTCATGAGGAACGAGGACTGGTCGTCGGAGCGGCCGTGCAACCCGTGACCGCCGTAGAACATGAAGATCTTGAACGAGGTGACGCCGTGCCGCTCCACCAGCTCCGGGATCTCGTCGATGTGGGCGCGCATCATCGGCGCCAGGTGGAACGCGTAGTCCACGTACGCACGGCCGGCGGTGCGCTCCAGCACCTCGGGGAAGAAGTCGCGGTAAGGGCCGCCCTTGTTGAGGTAGTACTGCCCGGTGCGGATGTAGGTGATCGCGGTGGTGACCCCGCCCTGGGCGCACGCCCGGCTCTCGCTCCGGGTGTCCTCCTCCAGCGGGTGGTAGATGCCCCAGTGCTGGTGGGCGTCGACCACCCCGGGGAAGGCGAGCCGGCCGCGGCCGTCGACCACCTCCTTGGCGCCGTCGGCGGGCAGGGACGGCGCGATCGCGGCGATCACCCCGTCGCGTACCCCGATGTCCCGACGCGGCTGGTCCGTGGTGTCGTGGCGGACCACCCGCACGTCCTTCACCACCAGGTCGAACGGCTCCACCGGCGTCTCCTTGCGTTCGTAGTCGGATCGGGTCGTCAGGTCGTCAGGTCGTTCGCCGGGTCCACCGGCACCGCCGGCACCGCCTCGGCGAGCGTACGCATGAGCAGGCGCGGGTCGCCGTCGTCGGCGAGCGCCCGGACCAGCGCGACCACCCGCCCCGCGTCCCCGGGGGACAGCCGGCGGGCGGCGTTGTCGTGGAACTTGCGCGCCAGCTCTTCGGGGCTCAGCGGGCGCTGCGGGCCGCCCCGGTTGGCGAGCACCTCCTCCACCAGCTCCCGGCCGTCGGTGGTGCGCAGCTTCACGATCGCGGGGAACTGGTCGGGGAAGATCGCGTCGCAGCGGGGGTCGGAGGCGACGGTCACCTTGGCCATGAGTTCCCGCCGCAGCGGGTCGCGGGCCAGCTCGTCGGTGAAGTCGGCGGTGGACACGCCGAGCCCGCCGCCGCCGAGCAGCCCGGCCACCAGCGCGTACGGCCCGCTGAACTGGGCCTGGTAGCCGGTCTGCGGCGCCCGCTTGACCTCCGGCGGCTCGCCGATGGTGCGGATCACCGGGGCCGGCACCAGCAGGGTGATCGACTCCACCTGGTCGGGGGTGACGCCGCGGGCCCGCAGCGCCATGCCGGCGTCGATCGCGGTGTGGGTGAAGTGGTTGGCCGGGTACGGCTTGAAGAAGATGCCCGGCACCGACCAGCGTTCACCCAGCCCGTCGACCACCTCCTCGGGGCGGGCCTCCTCGCGCAGCAGCGCCCGGAACAGGCCGAACCGCCCCTCCAGCACGGTGGGCGGCCCGGTGATGCCGTGCCGGACCAGCTGCGCCGCGGACACTCCGGCCTGGGCGGCCCAGCCGCAGTGCACGCGCTTCACGGTGCCGCCGGTGCGGTTGCCCTCGATCACCCCGGCGGCCATGGAGGCGGCCACCCCGATCGCGTGGGCGATCCCGTCGGCGTCCAGGCCGAGCAGCATGCCGGCGGCGACCGCGCTGCCGATCGTGCCGCAGATCGAGGTGGCGTGCTGCCCGTGTTCGAAGTAGATGGAGGTGCGGCGCTGGGGGTCGAAGCCGGCCATGCCCAGGCGTACGCACACCTCCAGGCCCGCGGCGGCGGCGGTGATCACCCGGTGCCCGGAGGCGCCGGCGAGCTCCGCGGCGGCCAGGGTGGCCGGGACGACGCTCGCGCTCGGGTGCACCACCGACGGCAGGTGGGTGTCGTCGTAGTCCAGCGAGTGGGCGAGCACCCCGTTGACCAGGGCGGCCAGGGCCGCGGTGGTCGGACCGGGCAGGCCGGGCGCGTGCGCCTGCGGGGCGCCTCCCTGGGACGCCGCGTACGCCAGGACCGCGTGACTGGTGGGCAGCTCGGTGGCGGCCACGCACAGGCCGAGCACGTCGAGCACCCGGTCGACCACGCTGCTCGAGACCGCCGGGGGAAGGTCGCGGTGGTCCAGGCCGGCGGCGAACTCCGCCAGCTGGCGCGCCAGCGTACGCTCAGCCATCGCCGCCTCCGGCCGCCGCGCCGCACGTGCTGTCGTCGGGGGAGCCGCCGTCGGCGTCGTCGGTGGCGACCAGCGCGAGCGGCCGGACCGGTGACCCGGTGGCGCCGACCAGCGCCAGCGGCGCCATGACGAACGTGAACTCGTAGACCCGGTCGCGGGCCAGCGCTTCCAGGTCCATCGCCTCGATGAGGTAGATGCCGTGCTCCACGAGCATCACCCGGTGGGCGGGCAGCACCCGGTGGCCGACCTTCGGTTCGACCCGTTCGAACGCGATGGTGTCGGCGCCGGCGGCGTGGATGCGACGGTCGGCGAGCCACCGGGCGCCGGCCTCGGCCACCCCGGGGACCCCGGTGTCGTGGCCGACGTAGCGGGTGCGGTCCGGGTCGTCGAACAGCCGTCCCCAGCCGCTTCGGACGAGCACCACGTCACCGGGCCGGATCTCCACCTGCTGCCGGGCGACCGTGCTCTCGAGGTCCTCGGGGGTGATCTCGTACCCGCCGTCCAGGCAGTCGGTGCCGAGCGTCGTGGGCACGTCGAGCAGGACGCCGCGGCGGACCATCGGCGCAATGGTGTGGGCCCCGTGCTCGGTGAACCGGCCGCCGCGGCCGGCGGCGACCGCGTCCACCCCGCCGTACAGCTTGCCGTCGTGGGAGACGTGGGCGAGCGCGTCGACGTGGGTGCCGACGTGGGTGCCGGTGACGATGAGGTCGTTGGCCGCCGAACCGCCGTCCGGCCGCACCATGTCGCCGTGCCGGCGGGGGAGGGTGTGCCAGTACGCGGGGTGGTTGGGCGACTGGGGCATGCCGATGAACATCGGCCGGCCCAGGTCGTAGACCTTCACCCCGCGCAGGACGGTCGACAGCAGCCGGTCCGGGTCGCGGGTCGCCCCGGGGACTGTCGTGGCCACCACGCTCACGCCACTACCCCTTTCTTCCGAAGGTCCGCCACCAGTTCCGGGGCCAGCCCGAGTTCGTCGACGAGCACCGCGTCGGTGTCGGCGCCCAGCGGCCGCCCGGTGAACCGGATGGCACCCGGCGTCGCCGACATCCGCCACATGACCTGGTGCATGAGCACCGGGCCCAGGTCCGGGTCGTCCACCGTGGTCACCATGCCGGTCTCGCGGATGTGCGGATCGTTGGTCATGTCCTTCGCGTCGTAGACCGGCCCGACCGCGCCGCCCACCTCGGCGAACCGCTGGAGCACCTCGTCGCGGGTGTGCCGGCCGATCCAGTCGGCGACCTTGGCGTCGATGAGGTCGGCGTGGGCGGCCCGGCCGGTGCCGGTGGCGAACCAGGGTTCGTCCACCAGTTCGGGCGCCCCCACCAGGCGCATCACCCGTTCGGCGACGGTGCGGGCGCTGGCGGAGACCGCCACCCAGTGACCGTCGCGGGTGCGGTAGGTGTTGCGCGGGGAGTTGTTGGTGGAGCGGTTGCCGTGCCGCTTCTGCACCATTCCGAGCTGGTCGTAGAAGGTCGGCTGCGGGCCGACCGCGTTCATGATCGGCTGCAGCAGGTTGATGTCGATCACCTGGCCGGGGTTGCCGCGGTCCCGGTGCCGCAGCGCCATGAGGGCGGCCGCGCTGGCGGCGATGCCGCAGATGCTGTCGGCCAGTCCGAACGCCGGCAGGGTGGGCGGACCGTCGGCCTCGCCGGTGAGGTGGGCGAAGCCGCTCATCGCCTCGGCGAGCGTGCCGAAGCCGGGGCGCTCGGCGTACGGGCCGGTCTGGCCGAAGCCGCTCACCCGCACGATCACCAGCCCGGGGTTCACCTCGTGCAGCCTGTCCGGACCGATGCCCCAGCGTTCGAGGGTGCCGGGTCGGAAGCTCTCCACCAGCACGTCGGCGGTGGCCGCGAGCTTCAGGAAGACCTCGGCGCCTCGGGGGTCGGACAGCAGCAGCCCGACCGTCCGCTTGTTGCGCGAGATCTCCTTCCACCACAGTGGATGACCGCCCTTGGCGGGGCCGTGCCCGCGCATGTTGTCCCCGCCGGTGGGGTGCTCGATCTTGATCACGTCGGCGCCGAAGTCGCCGAGGATCCGGCAGCACAGCGGCCCGGCAAGGATCGTGGCGGCGTCGATGACCCGAAGGCCCGTCAGCGGCCCGTCCACCGCACCTCCCCTCGCCCGTGGGGCGGGTGTCGCTCGTGGGTGTTCCATGAAACGAAACAATGTTTCGCCAGGGAGTCTAGGAGACGGCCACGGGCACGTCAAAGGGGGACGTGGACCGACCGATCCGGTAGCCCGTCGCACCGGTGCGTCACCCCGGCGTAGCGCCCATTACCAGCGCGTATCCGCGCGGTGGCGCAGGGGTACGGCGGCGGGACGGATGTCGGCGCAGTCGGCGGCGCCGGGCGCGGCCGTACCGTTGTAAGGTACGATGTTTCCGACAGGTGGAATGAGGGGGAGGGCGTGCTTCCGCGCAGCTACCTCTACGTGCCCGGCGACGACCAGCACAAGGTCGCGCGCGCCGGCAGCCGCGGCGCCGACGCGGTGATCCTCGACCTGGAGGACGGGGTCGCCCCGGCCGCGCGCGCCGTCGCCCGGCGCCAGGTGCGGGAGACGCTCGCGGCGGGCGTCGTCACCTCCGGCGAGGTCTGGGTCCGCGTCAACCCTGGCGACCTCGCCGACGACCTGGCGGCGGTGACCGTCCCCGGGCTCACCGGGGTCGTGGTGCCCAAGGCCGAGCCGGTGCTGCTCGCCGAGGTGGACCGGGAACTCGCCGCCGCCGAGGAGCGCGCCGGGCTGCCGGTCGGGGGAGTGGCGGTCATCGCGCTGCTGGAGACCGCCGTCGGGCTGCTGTCGGTCGCCGACGTCGCCCGCGCCCCCCGGGTCCGGCGGCTCGGCCTCGGTGAGGCCGATCTCATCGGTGAGCTCCGGCTGCGGCCCTCGCCCGACCGGGACGAGCTCGCCCCGTTGCGACTGTCGGTGGTGGTCGCCTCCGCCGCCGCGGGCATCGCCCCGCCGGTCGGTCCGGTGGAGACCGACCTCGCCGACACCGACCGGCTGCGCCGCACCAGCCGGGCGCTGGCGGCGCTCGGGTTCACCGCCCGCACCGCGCTGCACCCGAAGCAGGTGCCGGTGATCCACGAGGTGTTCACCCCCGACACGGCCGAGGTCGCCCGTGCCCGGCAGATCGTCGACGCGTTCGATGCCGCGGCCGCCCGGGGATCGGCGGTCGCCGTCACCGCGGACGGGCGGTTCGTCGACCCTGCGGTCGTCCGCGCCGCCCGCCACACGCTCGCGGCCCACGAGGCCGCCCGGGCGGCGGCGATGGCGCAGGTGGGCGACAATGAGCGACCGGATGGCAGCACCCTGCACACTCGACGGCCGTGACCGGCCACCGCCGGGCAGGCCCACCGCGTACCCAGGAGAGGTCATGAGCGAGCCCGACAAGGTGACCCTCGCGGATGCTGCGAGCCCTGCGCGAACCGTGAGCGGGGTCGAGCGGGCACTGGACGTCCTGTTGCTGTTCACCCGCGCGAGCGGCCCCACCCTCGGGGTGTCGGAGATCTCGCGTCGGCTGGATCTGTCCAAGGCGGTGGTGCACCGGATCCTCGCCGCGCTGCGCAGCCGTCAGCTCGTCGATCTCGACCCGCACACGAGGCGCTACCGGCTGGGGCCGGCGGCGCTCGCCCTGGGCCGGGCGTTCCTCGAGCGGGTCGACGTCCGCGACCTGGCCCGCGAGTCCCTGGAGCGGCTCAGCCGCATCACCAACGAGACCTCCACACTGTCCATCCCGGTCGGTGGGCAGCGCATCTACCTCGACCAGGTCACCCCCGACCGCGAGGTCAAGATGACCGTGCCGATCGGCCAGCCGTTCCCGCTGCACGCCGGCAGCTCCTCCAAGGCGCTGCTCGCCTTCCTCTCCGAGGAGGAGCGCGAGGCCTACCTCACCTCCGGGCCGCTGTCCGCGCTCACCGACCACACCGTGGTCGACGCGAGCCACCTGCGCGACGAGCTGCGCATCATCCGCGAACGCGGGTACGCGGTCTCGTACGGCGAGCGGCAGGCCGGGGCCGGTTCGGTCGCGGCGCCGGTGCTCAATCACGACGACCGACCGGTGGCGGTGCTGAGCATCTGCGGGCCGGTCGAGCGCATCCGCGGACGGATCGACGAGCTGGTCGCGGTGCTGCTGCCGGAGGTGGCGCAGCTGTCCGCCCGGCTCGGCCACGTACCCGCCGAACCGGTGCCGCAGACCGCTTGAGCCGCAGCGCACCGGCCGTCGGCCCCGGTGCGGGAGCGGCCCGCCTGCGCCGAACCGACGGATCCGCACCGACCGCGGCGGCATGCTGAAGCGGTGACGGCGCCGGCGCCTGACGCGAGCAGCACCGACCCGCGCCCTGACTGGCACGCCCTGACCGCGGCCGAGGTGGTCGCGCGGCTCGGCAGCGGTGACGACGGCCTGTCCGGCGACGAGGTGGCCCGCCGACGGCGGCGGTACGGCCCCAACGAGCTCGCCGAACAGCCGACCACCCCGTGGCCGGTGGTGCTGGTGCGGCAGATCCGCAGCCCGCTAATCTACATCCTCATCGCCGCCGTCGGCGTCATGCTGCTGCTCGGCGAGTTCCTGGACGCCGCGGTGGTCGCCACCGCGGTGGTCATCAACACGGTCGTCGGGTTCTTCCAGGAGCGCAAGGCCGAGCAGGCGGTACGCGCGCTGACCGCGCTGGTCGTCCCGCAGGCCCGGGTGGTGCGCGACCGCCGGGAACGGGAGGTCGACAGCCGCCGGCTGGTACCCGGCGACCTGGTGCTGCTCGAACCGGGTGTACGCGTGCCGGCCGACCTGCGGCTGGTCCGGGTGGCCGGGCTGGAGGTCGACGAGTCTCTGCTCACCGGCGAATCCCGACCGGTGGCCAAGACCGCCGACCCGGTGCCGGCGGACGCGGTGCTCGCCGACCGGCGCAGCATGGCGTACACCGGGTCGACGGTCACCAGTGGGCGGGCCCGCGGTGTGGTCGTGGCCACCGGCGGCGACACCGAACTCGGCGCGGTCGCCGACCTCATCCGCGGTGAACCGGTCGTCCGCAGCCCGCTGCAGGACCGGCTGGACCGGTTCGCCCGGCTGATCCTGCTGGCGGTCGCAGTCTCCGCGGTGGTGGCGTTCGGCACCGGGCTCGCGCTCGGCGGCGGGGTCCGGGAGATGTTCATGGTCGCGGTCGCCCTGTCGGTGGCGGCGGTACCGGAGGGCCTGCCGGTGGCGGTCACGGTCGCGTTGGCGCTGGGCGTGCACCGGATGGCCCGGCGGCGCGCGATCATCCGGCGGCTGCCGGCGGTGGAGACCCTGGGCAGCACCACGGTGATCGGGTCGGACAAGACCGGCACCCTCACCGAGAACCGGATGACCGTGCAGCGCGTGTGGGCCGGTGGCCGCGCCGGCCCGGTCGAGGGCCCGGCGGCGCCGGGGACGCCGGTGTACGAGGTGCTCCGGGCCGGGTCGCTCACCAACGAAGCCGAGGCGTACGCCACCGACGACGGGCTGCACACCTCCGGCGACCCGACCGACGTCGCGCTGCTCACCGCGGCGATGGCCGCCGGCCTGGTGCCGGACGAGCTTCGGGAGGACCACCCCGTGCTCGCCGAGGTCCCGTTCGAACCGGAGCGCCGCTACTCGGCCACCGTGCGCCGGGTCGACGACGAGGTGATGGTCTTCGCCAAGGGCGCGCCCGAGCGGATCCTCGACATGTGCGACCGGATGCTCGACGCCGCCGGGAGCGTCGTCCCGGTCGACCGGTCGGAGGTGCTCGACGCCGCTCACCGGCTCGCCGCCGACGGGCTGCGGGTGATCGCCACCGCCCACCGGCGGCTGGCGCACCCCTCGGCGGACCCGGAGCAGGACGGCGGCCTGGAGAACATGGTGCTGCTGGGCCTGGTCGGGATGATGGACCCGCCGCGGGAAGGCGTGGCCGAGGCGATCGGGGCCACCCGCCGGGCCGGCATCCGGGTGGTGATGATCACCGGTGACCACGCGGCCACCGCGCGGGCGATCGCCGACCGGCTCGGCATCGGAGGTCCGGACCGCCCGGTGCTCACCGGGGCGGACCTCGCGGCGATGGACGACGACCGGCTCCAGCGGGCGGTCGCCGAGGTCGACGTCTTCGCGCGTACCTCGCCGGAGGACAAGCTGCGCATCGTCCACGCCCTGCAGCGCCGCGGCGAGATCGTGGCGGTCACCGGGGACGGGGTCAACGACGCCCCGGCGCTCAAGGCCGCCGCCATCGGCGTGGCGATGGGGCGCGACGGCACCGACGTGGCCCGCGAGGCGGCGGACATGGTGCTCACCGACGACAACTTCGTCTCCATCGCCGACGCGACCACCCTCGGCCGGGTGACCTTCGACAACATCTGCAAGGTCAGCTTCTTCCTCGTCTCCACCGGCGCCGCCACCATCCTCGCCATCCTGATGGCGCTGTGGGCGGGCTGGCCGCTGGTCATGCTCCCGGCCCAGCTGCTGTGGCTGAACCTCGTCACCAACGGCGTCCAGGACCTGGCGCTGGCGTTCGAGCCGGCCGAGGAGGGGGTGCAGCGCCGCCCTCCCCGGCCGCCCGGGGAGGGCGTCCTGTCGGTGGTGCTGTGGTGGCGTACCGCCCTGGTCGGGGTGGTGATGGCCGCCGGCACCCTGGTCATGTTCGACTGGGCGCTCCAGGCCACCGGGTCGCTGCCCGAGGCCCGCACCGTGGCACTGACCACCATGGTGGTGTTCCAGGCCTTCCACCTGGCCAACGTGCGTTCCGAGACGCGGTCGGTGTTCCGGGTCGGCCTGTGGAGCAACCGGCTGCTGGCGGTGGGCGCGTCCGTGGCGCTGGGGGTCCACGTCGTCTCGCTGTACCTGCCACCGACCCAGCTGCTGCTGCGGGTGGAGCCGATCGGGCTGGACGCCTGGGTGCGGATCGTGGCGGTGGCGGTCAGCGTGGTGGTCGTGGTCGAGATCGAGAAGCTGGCACGGCGGTGGTGGGACCGACGCGCGCCCCGGAGGGCGGCCGCCGGTTACCGTAGGGACAGCGTCGGCGGATGAGGTGGAGACGATGATCCGGGTGTTCCTGCTCGACGACCACGAGGTGGTCCGCCGCGGTGTGGCGGACCTGCTGCAGGCCGAAGGTGACATCGAGGTGGTCGGCGAGTCCGGCTCGGCCGCCGAGGCGATCCGGCGCATCCCCGCGCTGCGACCGGACGTGGCGATCCTGGACGCGCGGCTGCCCGACGGCAGCGGCATCGACGTGTGCCGCGAGATCCGCAGCATCGACCCGAACATCAAGGGGCTGATCCTCACCTCGTACGAGGACGACGAAGCGCTGTTCTCGGCGATCATGGCCGGCGCCGCGGGCTACGTGCTCAAGCAGATCCGCGGCAGCGACCTGGTCGACACGGTGCGCCGGGTGGCCGCCGGCCAGTCGCTACTGGACCCGGCGGTGACCCAGCGGGTGCTGGAGCGCATCCGTCACCCGGAGGAGGAGCCGGAGGAGCTGCGCGCCCTCACCGAGCAGGAGCGGCGCATCCTGGCGTACGTGGCGGAGGGGCTCACCAACCGGGAGATCGCCGCCAAGATGTTCCTGGCCGAGAAGACGGTGAAGAACTACGTCTCCAGCATGCTGGCCAAGCTCGGGGTCGAGCGACGCACCCAGGCGGCGGTGCTGGCGGCGCGGCTGTTCGGCAAGACCCGCTGAGCCGCCCAGGCGGGGGGCGGCATGCCGACCCGGCCGCGTGGCCCCGGCGGCCCGTCGGTACGTCGGCCTGCCGGAACGCCGGCCGGTCCGGGTCGGCCCTCCACGGCGTTCGCCTACACTCGTCCGGTCGGGTCCGTGCAGACCGTGAGGGAGTGGGCGTGAAGAGCACCGTCGAGACGCTGAGTCCGACCCGCGTGCGTCTGGCTGTGGAAGTGCCGTTCGCCGAGATCGAGCCGAATGTCCAGAACGCGTACCGCCAGCTGGCCCAGCAGATCGTCGTGCCGGGTTTCCGGCGGGGCAAGGTCCCGCCGCGGGTGATCGACCAGCGGATCGGCCGGGGTGTGGTCCTCAACGAGGCGGTCCAGGAGGTCATCCCGCAGCAGCTGCTGGCGGCGCTGCGCGAGCACAACGTGCGTTCGCTCGGGCGGCCCGAGGTGAGCAACCTGGAGTTCGACGACGGCCAGCCGCTGCGCTTCACCGCCGAGGTCGACGTCCGCCCCGAGGTCACCTTCCCGGACCTGTCCGAGATCACGGTCACCGTGGACGAGGCCGAGGTCACCGACGAGGAGGTGGACCGGCAGCTGGAGGCGCTGCGGGACCGGTTCGCCAGCCTCAAGACGGTGGAGCGTCCGGCCGCCACCGGCGACTACGTCCAGATCGACCTGGCGGCGACGGTGGACGGCAAGGAGGTGGAGGGCGGCACCGCCACCAACCTCTCCTACGAGGTGGGCAGCGGCCAGCTGCTGCCGGGCCTGGACGACGCGGTGGTCGGCAAGTCCGCCGGTGAGCAGGGCACCTTCACCACCACCCTGGTGGGCGGCGAGTACGCCGGCCGTGAGGCGGAGGTGACGGTCACGGTGCGGACCGTCCGGGAGAAGGAGCTGCCGCCGCTCGACGACGACTTCGCCCAGCTCGCCAGCGAGTTCGACACCCTGTCGGAGCTGCGCGACGACCTGCGTACCCGGCTGTCCCGGATGAAGCGCGCCGGCCAGCTGTTCCAGGCGCGCGACCGGGCGCTGCAGGAGCTGGTGGAGCGCACCGGTGTCCCGGCCCCGGAGGGGGTGGTCCGGGACGAGGTGGCCCACCGCAAGGCGCACCTGGTGGAGGACCTGCAGCAGATCGGGCAGACCCTGGAGGACTACCTGGCCCGCGAGGGCATCACCGAGGAGGAGCTCGACCGTCAGCTCACCGAGTCGGTGAGCCGCGGCGTCAAGGTCGAGATCCTGCTGGACGCGCTGGCCGAGACCGAGCAGGTGGAGGTCACCGAGGACGAGTACGCGCAGCGGGTGGCGCTCAGGGCCCAGCGGGCCGGGATGGACCCGCAGCGGTACTACGACCAGCTGGTCCGGTCGGGGATGGCGGGGGCCGTGCACACCGAGGTCCGCCGCGAGAAGGCGCTGGACCTGCTGCTGGACCGGATCACCGTCACCGAGCCGTCCGGGGTGCGGGTGGACGTGGCGGCGCTGCGCGCCGGTGACAGCTGACCACGGCCGAGCGGGCCTGTCCGCGCTGCGCGAAACCGGCCGTTCCGGGGCCGGTTGCCCGGTTCCGGGGGACTAGATTCACACCTGGCAGTCGGTTCACGGCTGCCGGGTGACCGGAGGCGAGGGCAAGGATGGACGACACGACACGACGGGCGTTGCGGGAGGTGTACGCCCGGAGCGCCGGTGGGCTGAGCCTGGACGACAACGTCTACCACCGGCTGCTCCAGGAGCGGATCATCTTCCTCGGCAGTGAGGTGACCGACGAGGTCGCCAACCGGATCTGCGCGCAGCTGCTGCTGCTGGCGGCCGAGGACCCGCACCGGGACATCAACCTGTGGATCAACTCCCCGGGCGGGTCGGTCTACGCCGGCATGGCGATCTACGACACGATGCAGTTCGTCGAGAACGACATCGTCACCACGGCGCTGGGCATCGCCGCCTCCATGGCGCAGCTGCTGCTGTGCGCAGGGACCAAGGGCAAGCGGTACGCGCTGCCCCACACCCGGATCATGATGCACCAGCCGTCGGGCGGCGTGGGCGGTACCGCGGCGGACATCGCGATCCAGGCGGAGCAGATGCTCTACACCAAGCGGATGTTCCAGGAGCGGGTGGCGTTCCACACCGGCAAGCCGGTCGAGCAGATCGAGGCCGACTCCGACCGGGACCGGTGGTTCACCGCCCAGGAGGCCC
>CAZSNW010000067.1:6800-12288 GCA_964608245.1 uncultured Micromonosporaceae bacterium | reverse complement strand
CCTGTGAACCTCCCCAGGGCCGGAAGGCAGCAAGGATAAGCAGGCTCTGACGGGTGCGCGAGGGGCCTTCGCGTGCGCGGCCTCGGTCCGCCCCGGCGCCGCCCGTCGGTCGCGGTTTGGACCGTCGTCGACCTCGGTCACCGGGGCCGCCGTCGGCCGCGACCCCGGCGTCGTCGTCGACCGGGGGTACGGTGGCCGCAGAGCCGGCGCACGGGTGCCGGGCGGCGAGGAGGTGAGGTCCGCCGTGGCGGTGGCGCTGTACCGCAAGTACCGTCCCCGGACGTTCGCGGAGGTGATCGGGCAGGAGCACGTCACCGGTCCGCTGACCCGGGCGCTGGAGACCGGCCGGCTGCACCACGCGTACCTTTTCTCCGGCCCCCGCGGCTGCGGCAAGACCTCCTCGGCGCGCATCCTCGCCCGCTCGCTGAACTGCGCCGAAGGTCCGACCCCGAACCCGTGCGGGGAGTGCGACTCCTGCCGGGCGCTGGCGGTCGACGGGCCCGGCTCGGTCGACGTGATCGAGATCGACGCCGCCTCCCACGGCGGCGTGGACGACGCGCGTGACCTGCGGGAACGGGCGTTCTTCACCCCGGTCGCCGGCCGCTACAAGGTCTACATCATCGACGAGGCCCACATGGTCTCCGCGGCCGGCTTCAACGCGCTGCTCAAGCTGGTGGAGGAGCCGCCCGGACACGTGATGTTCGTGTTCGCCACCACCGAGCCGGAGAAGGTGCTGCCGACCATCCGGTCGCGCACCCACCACTACCCGTTCCGGCTGGTGCCGCCCGGGGTGCTGCGGCCCTACCTGGAGCGGCTGTGCGAGGCGGAGGGGATCCGGGTCGACCCGGCGGTGTTCCCGCTGGTGGTACGCGCCGGCGGCGGCAGCGTCCGGGACTCGCTGTCGGTGCTCGACCAGCTGCTGGCCGGCGCCGGCCCGGAGGGGGTCACCTACGAGCGGGCGGTGGCGCTGCTCGGGGTGACCGACCAGGCGCTGCTGGACGAGCTGGTCGACGGGCTGGCGGCCGGGGACGGCGCGGCGATGTTCGCCACCGTGGAGCGGGTGGTGGAGGCCGGCCACGATCCCCGGCGGTTCGCCGGTGACCTGCTGGACCGGCTGCGTGACCTGCTGGTGCTCACCCAGGTGCCGGATGCGGCCGGCAAGGGCCTCATCGACGCGCCGGCCGACCAGCTGGAGCGGATGGCGGCGCAGGCGTCCCGGCTGGGGCCGGCGACCCTGACCCGGTGCGCCGAGATCGTCCACCGTGGGCTGATCGAGATGCGGGGGACGACCGCGCCGCGACTGCTGTTGGAGCTGCTGTGCGCCCGGATGCTGCTGCCGGGGGCCGAGACCTCGACCGAGGCGCTGCTGCAGCGGGTGGAGCAGCTGGAACGCCGGCTGGTCGGCGGGGCTGTGGTGGCGGCGCCGCCGACGTCCGTGGCACCCGCGCCGGCGGCGTCCGCGCCGGCGGCGTCCGCGGCGCCGGGGTCCGCGGCGCCGGGGTCTGCCGCTCCGGCGCCGGACGCCGGTCCGCCGGCCGGTGGGGCCCCCGGGCGGGCCGGGGCGCGGCCCGTCTCCGGGCCACCCGCCTCCCCGGCCGGTCCGACCGCCGCCGGCGGCGGGGTGGGCGGTGCGTCCGGTGCCGTACCCGCGGCCGGGGTGGCGCCGACCGCCGGCGGTGCGCTGGACGCGGCGGAGCTGCGCCGGCGGTGGGACGAGGTGGTCGCGGCGGTGGGGCGCCGCAGCAAGCGGGCTGCGGCGGTGGCCCGGGAGGCGGTGGTCCGCGAGGTTGACGGGGACACCGCGGTCCTCCTCTTCCAGCACCAGGTGCACGCGACGATGCTGGCGGCCGACCCCGGCCCGGTGGAGCAGGCCATGGGCGAGGTGCTCGGCGGCGCCTGGCGGGTGCGCTGCGAGTCCCGGGACGGCGGGGCCGTCGGCGGACCGGAGGGCGCCCGGAGGGGTCGCCCGCCGGCCGCGGCACGGCCGGCGGGCGATGACACCGGCCGGCCGGTTCCCTCCCAGACCTCCGAGGTCGACTGGCCGACCCCGGCCCGTCCCGGATCGGTTTCCGGGAGGGTTGCTGCCCGCGGCCGCGGCTCCGCGGGCGGGGCGACGACCTCCGCGGACGACTCCGGGACCACCGAGGACAGTCGACCCGTGGCGACCGGGGACACCGCACCGGCCGCCGACGGCGTACCGGCGGCGACGACCGGGGACGATGCCGCGGGGAAGGCAACGGGCGCGTCCACCGCCGCCCCCGGTGACGAGCAGGCCGCGCTGGAGCTGCTGCGGCGCCGGTTGGGTGCGCAGAAGATCGGCGAGGTCGCGCCGTAGCGGGCCGGACCCGGCGGCCGACCACCCCGACCGCGGCGGACCCCGCCGGCGGCCTCGGTGTGACGCCTGACCGGGTGTCACGGCGGACCGGGTGTCACGGCGGACCGATAGAGTAGATTTCACGCATCTTTCGGACGGCTACCGCGGGAGGGAGGGCCACGTGGAGCCGGGACAGACCGACCTGCAGGAGCTCATGCAGCAGGCGCTCGCCATGCAGCAGCAGCTCGTCGAGGCCCACGCGGAGCTGTCCGCGACCGAGGTGACCGGCACCGCCGGCGGCGGCCTGGTCTCCGTCACCATGACGGGTGAGGGGGAGGTGCGGCAGGTGCGGATCGACCCGTCGGCGGTCGACCCGCAGGACGTCGAGACGCTGGAGGATCTCGTTCTCGCCGCGTTCCAGGCCGCCACCGACGAGCGGAACCGCCTCACCCAGGAGAAGCTCGGCCCGCTGGCGAGCGGGCTGCCGGACCTCGTCCCCGGCCTGCCCGGGAACCAGTGAGCGCGGCACGGTGAACGCGGCATGTACGAGGGCGCGATCCAGGATCTGATCGACGAGCTGGGCCGGTTGCCGGGGATCGGTCCGAAGAGCGCCCAGCGCATCGCGTTCCACCTGTTGTCCGCCGACGCCGCCGAGGTCAACCGGCTGGCCACCGCGATCCGCCGGATCAAGGAGGTGGTCCGGTTCTGCGCGGTCTGCTTCAACGTGGCCGAGGGTGAGCGGTGCCGGATCTGCCTCGACCCGCGCCGCAGCGACGAGGTGCTGTGCGTGGTGGAGGAGCCCAAGGACGTGGTGGCGATCGAGCGTACCGGCGAGTTCCGGGGCCGCTACCACGTGCTGGGTGGGGCGATCAATCCACTGGAGGGCATCGGCCCGGACCAGCTGCGGATCCGGGAGCTGATGGCGAGGCTCGCCGCCGGCACGGTCAAGGAGCTGATCCTGGCCACCGACCCCAACACCGAGGGGGAGGCGACCGCGACCTACCTGGCACTGGCCGTGCGGGACATGGGACTCACCGTGACCCGACCGGCCAGCGGTCTGCCGGTCGGTGGTGACCTGGAGTACGCCGACGAGATCACTCTCGGTAGAGCCTTCGCGGGTCGACGGGAAATCTGATCGGCTGCGGCCGGAGATCCGGTCGATCGTGGACGGAAAGCCGGATCCGGCCGAAAGATCTGTCACCGCACGGCGGAGATCCGGTCGGGAACGGATCGCGGAGCGCAACAGATTCGATCGCCGGAACGCAACAAGTAGGTATCAACCGGCGCCGACGTCTTCCCCGGACACCAAAACGGCCGATAAGGTTCGGCGGTACGTCCCTATGCCCGTGCGTGACAACGAGGTGACCCTTCGATGCGAATCTCACGGTTGAGAGCGACCGTCGCGGCGGCGGCGGTCGGTCTGCTCGCGCTCAGTGCGTGTTCGCCCGACTCGGACGGCGGCGGTTCAGGCGAGGACTTCGATCGCGACGCCATCCTGATCTTCGGTACGGCGGGCGAGATCGCCTCGCTGGACCCGACCTTCGTCAGCGACGGTGAATCGATCCGGGTCGCCCGGGCGATCTTCGACACCCTGGTGCAGCTGAAGCCCGGCACCACCGAGATCGAGCCGGGTCTGGCGCTGAGCTGGGACCACGACGAGACCGGTACGGTCTGGACGTTCCAGCTGCGGCAGGGTGTCAAGTTCCACGACGGCGAGCCGTTCAACGCCGAGGCCGTCTGCTACAACTTCGACCGCTGGAACAACCTCAAGGGCGCGGCGCAGGACGCGGGCTACTCGTACTACTGGCGCACGCTCATGGGCGGTTTCGCCGAGAACGAGCCGGAGGCGCAGGCCCAGGAGTCCAACTACGCCGGCTGCGAGGCCACCGACGAGTACACCGCGGTGATCACGCTCAAGAAGGTGACGAGCAAGTTCCCGCGGCTGCTGTCGCTGCACACCTTCGGCATCCACAGCCCGAAGGCGCTGGAGCAGTACAACGCCTCCGACCTCGGCCCGTGGGGCGAGTTCCGCTGGCCGGAGTACGCCACCGGCCACCCGACCGGCACCGGCCCGTTCAAGTTCGTCCGGTGGGACCAGGCGAACGCCGAAGTGCACCTGGAGCGTAACGACGACTACTGGGGTGGCGCGCCGACCATCGGCGGCATCATCTTCAAGGCCATCCCGGACGAGTCGCAGCGGGTGCAGGCCCTGCTCGCCGGTGACATCCACGGCTTCGACCTGCCGGGCCCGGCGCACTGGGAGACCCTGCGCAACGCGGGCATGAACCTGCTGGTCCGCGAGGTCCCGGTGAACCTGCTCTACGTCGGCTTCCAGCAGGAGGCCAACCCGGCGCTGCAGGACATCCGGGTGCGTCAGGCGATCGCCCACGCCCTCAACCGTGAGGCCCTGGTGCGGGCGCTGATGCCCGAAGGCGCCATGGTGGCGACCCAGTTCCAGCCGCCGACCCTGCCCGGCTACGCCGACGACGTGCCCATCTACGAGTACAACCCCGACAAGGCCCGGCAGCTGCTGGCCGAGGCGGGTTACGACGAGGACAACCCGCTGCAGGTCAAGTTCTACTGGCCGACCGACGTGACCCGGCCGTACATGCCCAGCCCGCGCGACATGATCGAGCTGTTCGTGCCCGACCTGGAGGCGGTGGGCATCGAGGTCACCCCGGTCTCGTTGGTCTGGGGTACCGAGTACATCCCGGCGGTCACCGGCGCCGGCGAGGGTGAGCTGCACTTCCTCGGCTGGACCGGTGACTACCCGGACGCGTACAACTTCATCGGTACCTGGTTCTCGGCGTACAACCCGCAGTTCGGCTTCGACTACCCGGAGCTGTTCGCGGCGATGGCCGACGCCGACCAGACGGCGGACGAGGCCGAGCGCATCGAGAAGTACAAGGAACTCAACCGCATGATCATGGAGTTCCTGCCGGGTGTGCCGATCTCGCACATGCCGAACGGCATCGTCTTCGCGCCGAACGTGGAGGGCGTGCTCCCCAGCCCGCTGGCCAGCGAGGTCTTCCACACCGCGAAGATCATGAGGACCGCGTGAGTACCACAACCGCGGCCTGAAACGGTACGGTCGGACGTGGGGGGGGTGGGCGCACCCCCCCCCCGGCGGCCCGGGTTAATAGGCCCCCCCCCGGCCGGAGAACTGGGCGGGGG
>CAZSNW010000067.1:0-6790 GCA_964608245.1 uncultured Micromonosporaceae bacterium | reverse complement strand
TTATGTGGACCGCTTGAGTACCCAACCCGCGGCCTTAAAGTGTCCTGTCGGCGTGGGTGGGGTGCGCCGCACCCGACCACGTCCGACCTGTTTCAATGGACCCGCCTCGTACCTGACTAGTGGACGGTCGATGTTCCGCTTCATCGTGCGCCGCCTGTTGCAGGTGATCCCCACGCTCATCGGCCTGTCGGTGCTGCTGTTCGCTTGGGTGCGGGCGCTGCCGGGCGGCCCGGAGGCGGTGCTGCTCGGCCCCCGCGCCACCCCGGAGACCATCGCCGCGGCCCGGTCCCGGCTCGGTCTGGACCAGCCGCTGTGGGTGCAGTACGGGCGCTACGTGCGTGGGCTGCTCTCCGGTGACCTCGGCACCTCGGTCTTGACCAGCAAACCGGTGCTCGACGAGTTCCTCCTCCGGTTCCCGGCCACTGTGGAGCTGGCGTTCTTCGCCATGCTGATCGCGATCGTCACCGGCATCCCGGTCGGCTACTTCGCCGCCCGCCGGCGCGGCGGGCTGCTGGACAGCCTCACCGTGTCCGGCGCGATGGTCGGCATCTGCACCCCGGTCTTCTTCCTGGCGTTCCTGCTCAAGTGGCTGTTCGCGGTCAACCTGGGCTGGCTGCCCGTCGGCAACCGGATCCCGATCGGTACGCAGCCGCCGGGGATCACCAACCTCTACGTGCTCGACGGGATAATCACCGGCCGGTGGGACTTCGCCTGGGAGGCGTTCCGGCATCTGCTGCTGCCGTCCATCGCGGTGGCGAGCATCCCGTTCGCGATCATCGTCCGGATGACCCGCGCCAGCGTCCTGGAGACGCTCGGCGAGGACTTCGTGCGGACCGCGGAGGCCAAGGGGCTCACCACCGCGGTGATCCGCAGGCGGCACGTGCTGCGCAACGCGCTGCTGCCGGTGGTGACCGTCATCGGCCTGCTGTTCGGCGCGCTGCTGTCCGGCGCGGTGCTCACCGAGACGGTGTTCAACCTCAACGGCATCGGCCGCTTCCTCTACCTGGCGATCCGTGACCAGGACTACCCGGTTATCCAGGCGTTCATCCTGGTGATCGCCCTGATCTTCGTCACGGTCAACCTCCTGGTCGACCTGTCGTACAGCATCATCGACCCGAGAGTGAGGGTCCGCTGATGGCCACCGACCCGACGGTTCCGCATCCGGCGTCGCCCCCGGAGGCCGCCGCGGCGGAACAGACGACGCCGCCGGGGCCGTTCGGCCGCCGCCGGGCCGAGAAGCTGGACCGGCTGGCCGAGCTGTCCGCGATCCCACCGGACGAGCAGGGCGGCAGCGTCCTGCGGGAGGCGTTCCGCCGGCTGGTGCGCAGCCCGATGGCGATCGTCGGCGCGACGATCATCTTCCTGTTCGTGGTGCTGGCGATCGTCGGGCCGATGATCAGACCCTATGATCCGCTTGCGACGGTGGCGATCGACCAGGTACGCCCGGGGAAGATCCCGGGGCCGAGCGCCGAGCACTGGTTCGGCGTGGACCAGCTGGGCCGGGACGTCTTCAGCCGGATCCTCGTCGGCGCCCGGCACTCGCTGCTGGTCGGCGTGGTCGCCACCCTGATCGGGTTCACGGTCGGGGCGCTCATCGGCGGGGTGGCCGGGGCGGCCAACGCGCTCGGCGGCCGGTTCGGCCGCACCGTGGACTCGCTGCTGTCGCGCGGGATCGACATCATGCTCGCGCTGCCCCCGCTTCTGCTCGCGGTGAGCGTGGCGGCGGTGATCGGGCGCAGCCTGACCGCGGTGATGATCGCGGTCGGGGTCTCCACCGTCCCGACGTTCGCCCGACTGCTGCGCGGCTCCATGATCGCCCAGGCGCAGCGGGACTACGTGCTGGCGTCGATCTCGCTCGGGGTGCCGCGCCGCAAGGTGGTGCTCTCCCACGTGTTCCCGAACTCGGTCGCGCCGGTCATCGTGCAGGCGACCATCAGCCTGGCGGTGGCGATCATCGAGGCGGCCGCCCTGTCGTTCCTGGGCCTGGGCAACCCGAACACCGCGGTGCCGGAGTGGGGCGTCATGCTCGCCCAGGCACAGGAGCAGATCTTCACCCGTCCGACGCTGGCGGTCTATCCCGCGGTCGCGATCATCATCGTGGCGCTCGGCTTCACCCTGCTCGGTGAGTCGATGCGGGAGGCCCTCGACCCGAAACTGCGGAGGTGACGGCCGTGGAGGTGACAACCGAGCCCACCGGCGGGCCGCTGCTGCAGGTCACGGACCTCGCGGTGACCTTCCGCCGGCGCGGCCAGCGGGACGTCCGCGCGGTCGACGGGGTCACGTTCACCGTCGACGCCGGCCAGGTGGTCGGCCTGGTCGGGGAGTCCGGCTGCGGCAAGAGCGTCACCGCCCTGGCGCTGATGGGGCTGCTGCCCGACCGCGGGGTCGAGGTGACCGGCAAGGCCCTCTTCAACGGTGTCGACCTGCTCAGCCTGGACCCGAAGCGACGGCGCGACCTGCGCGGGCGGGAGATCGCCATGGTGTTCCAGGACCCGATCTCCTCGCTCAACCCGGTGGTGCCGATCGGCGTGCAGGTGGCCGAGGTGCTCACGCGGCACCGGGGGATGACCGAGAAGGAGGCGAAGGCCGAGGCCGCGGAGCTGCTGGACCGGGTCGGGATCCCGGATCCGAACCGGAGGCTGAAGGAGTATCCGCACCAGTTCTCCGGCGGCATGCGGCAGCGGGCGCTGATCGCGATGGCGGTCGCCTGCCAGCCCAAGCTGCTCATCGCCGACGAGCCCACCACCGCGCTCGACGTCACCATCCAGGCGCAGATCCTGGAGCTGCTCAAGGATCTCGTCCGCGAGCTCGGCACCGCCCTCATCATGATCACCCACGACCTCGGCATCGTGGCCGGCATGTGCGACGAGATCAACGTGCTGTACTGCGGCCGGGTGGTGGAGAACGCGCAGCGCCGACCGCTGTTCGCCGCGCCCCACCACCCGTACACGGTGGGTCTGCTCCGCTCCATCCCGCGCCTGGACGGTGTACGCGGGGAACGGCTGGTGGCGATCCCCGGGTCGGTGCGGGACGTGCTGCCGTGGTCGGAGGGGTGCGCGTTCGCGCCGCGGTGCGACCGCGCCAGCGAGCAGTGCCTGCAGGGACCGCCGCCGCTGACCGAGACCGACGACGGTACGCGGAACTACCGGTGCGTGCACCCGGTGCTGACCGGTGGCCCGGAGCGGAAGACCGTGGAGGTGCCGGCATGAGCCCGCTGCTTCAGGTCCGCGACCTCAAGGTCCACTTCCCGATCACCCGGGGGATCGTCTTCGACCGGGTGGTCGGGCACGTACGGGCGGTCGACGGCGTCGACCTGACCATCCACCGTGGCCAGACGTACGGGCTGGTCGGCGAGTCGGGGTCCGGCAAGTCCACCCTGGGCCGGGCGGTGCTGCGGCTCAACCCGATCACCGCCGGATCGGTGGTGTTCGACGGCGTGGACCTCGCCACCCTGGAGGGCGAGGAGCTACGCCGGATGCGGCGGCGCATGCAGATGGTCTTCCAGGACCCGATGGCCAGCCTCGACCCGCGGCAGAACGTCGAGTCGATCCTCACCGAGGGCCTGGTCGCCCACCGCATCGGCGCCAACCGCGCCGAACGCCGCCGGATCGTCAGCGAGGCGCTGGACGCGGTCGGGCTGCCGCGCTGGGCGCTGTCCCGCTACCCGCACGAGTTCTCCGGTGGGCAGCGGCAGCGGATCGGCATCGCCCGCGCCCTGGTGCTCGACCCGGACCTCATCGTCGCCGACGAGCCGGTCTCCGCGCTCGACGTCTCCATCCAGGCGCAGGTGATCAACCTGCTCGACGAGCTGCAGGAGTCGCGCGGCCTCACCTACCTGGTGATCGCCCACGACCTGGCGGTGGTCCGGCACATCTCCGACGTGGTCGGCGTGATGTACCTGGGGACGCTCGTGGAGGAGGCGCCCTCCGACGAGCTGTACGCGCGGCCGCTGCACCCGTACACCCGGTCGCTGATGTCCGCGGTGCCGGTGCCCGACCCGGAGGTGGAGGACCGGCGGGAGCGGATCATCCTCAAGGGCGACATGCCGCTGCCGTCCAATCCGCCGGCCGGGTGCCGCTTCCACACCCGCTGCCCGTGGCGGCAGGAGACCCGGTGCGCCACCGAGCGGCCGCCGCTGGTCGAGCTGCAGCCCGGGCACAAGGTGGCCTGCCACTTCGCGGCCGAGATCGAGGCGGGGACGATCACGCCCCACGAGGTGGAGGTGACCGAGGTGGTCCGGCCGGAGGACGCGCCGGAGGTGCCGTCGGTGGGGGTGGGGCTCACGCCGTAGGGCAGCGTCCGCCGGTCAGCCGTGCGGCCGGTCCAGCAGGCCGCTGGCGATGGCGTGCACCGCGTCCAGGTCGGCCGGGTCCGCCAGCCGCGCCCGGCCGCCGGTCACCGTGTACCACTCGTCGGCCTCCCGGTACTGGACCCGCACCACCACCTCGCCGTCCGCGTAGCGCTCGGTGCGCAGGGTCAGCTCGCCGGTGACGACGCCGACCTCGTCGGTCATCACCCCGCCCGGGCCGGCGGTGATGTCGGTGACGCGCTCCTCCACCGGTTCGTCGGGCACGGCCTCCCCGCCGGAGCCGCCGGCGTCCCCGGGCGCCGGGCCGTCCGCCGGCCCGGCGCCACCGCCGTTCTCCCACGGTCGCTGCTCCAACGCGCTCCCTCCCGTCGCGCTCCGGGCCGCGCGTGACCGGTCGTCGGTCAGTCCTGCGGGCAGGTGTCGAGCATGTCGGACAGGGCGTCCTTCTCCTCCTGGGTCACCCACAGCCCCCAGTGGTGTTTGACCGCGATCCAGTCGTGCGCGTACTGACACCAGTAGCTGCGCTCCGGCGGCCGCCACTGGGACGGGTCCTGGTCACCCTTGGCCCGGTTGGAGGTCGCCGAGACCGCGAGCAGCTGCGGGGTGTCCAGGTCGTTGGCGAAGTCCGCCCGGCGTTGGTCGTCCCACTCGGCCGCACCGGTGCGCCACGAGTTGGCCAGCGGCACGACGTGGTCGATATCCACGTCCGACGGGTCGGTGAGGGTGAGCCCGTCGTACGGGCTGTACCAGACGCCGCTGACCACCTTGCAGTCGTCGTTCATCTCGATCTGCTCGCCGTCGCGGGCCAGCACGGTCTGGCGTACCGCGCAGCCGTCCACGGTGCGCCAGTGGGAGAACCGGTCGCGGCTGTAGCCGCGCATGGAGGCCCACCCGCGGACCGGGAGCTCCTCGAGCTGCGCCCGGGCCCGCTCCACGTCGACGTCGGCGGAGCCGGACGTGAGAGGCGGTTCCTCGACGAACTCCAGTTCACAGCCGGCGACCGCGCCGCCGACCAGCACGGCCGCGAGCAGTCCGAGCAGCAGACGCAGGGAGAACCGGTGCGCCGGAGGGCGTCGGCGGGCGGGTCGGGTACCCGCCGACCGTCTACGAGGGGTCGACACGCCCACAGGCTAACCGCGACGGTGGCGGGTGCACGCGCGCCACGCGCACGGTCAGTTGAGGATCACGATCGCGACGGTCAGCGCGGTGGCGTAGGTGGTCCAAAGCCAGTACGGCACCAGCAGCCAGGCGGCGCCGACGTGCACCCGGCGGAACGTGAGCACGGTCGCGGCGACCGCGAGCCACAGCGCGACGATCTCCACCGCCGCGGCGGTGTACGCGGCGGCGCCGAAGAACAACGGCGTCCAGGCGGCGTTGAGCACCAGCTGCACCCCGTAGGGCACCAGCTCCCGGGCCAGGCCGACCCGCCGCCACACCAGCCAGCCCGCGACCGCCACCGTCACGTACAGCACCGTCCACACCGGAGCAAACAGCCAGGCCGGCGGCGCCCACGGCGGACGCTGCAGGTCGGCGTACCGGTCACCGGTGGCGGCGGTGGTCCCGAGGCTGCCGACCACGGCGACCACCGCCACCACCAGCACGAACACCGCGAGCCCCAGCAGGTCGGTGGCGAGGCGGTGCGGCGGAGCCGTCCACCGTCGCACGCCCCTACGCTAGGCCGCAGCCGGCGCCGCCGCCGGCGTTTCGGCAGGTTGCGCCATCACCACGAATCGAACGGCCGGCCCATGGCGGCGCGGTTGACGGCGCTGGCCACCGCCCGCAGAGAGGCGGTGACGATGTTGGGGTCGATGCCGACGCCCCACACCACCCGGTCGCCCACCTCGCACTCCACGTACGCGGCGGCCCGCGCGTCCCCGCCGGCCGACATGGCGTGCTCGGCGTAGTCGCGGACCTTCACCGCCGCGCCGGCCCCGGTCAGCGCCCGGGTGAAGGCGTCGATCGGCCCGTTGCCGGTGCCGGTCAGCTCCCGCTCCTCGCCGTCCAGGCGTACCGACGCGGTCAGGGTCACCGCGCCGTCGGCGGTCGCGGTGGTGTAGGCGTCCAGCACCAGGCGCGGCGAGGGCTGGTGCTCGACCAGGTACTCGTGGGCGAAGATCTCCCACAGCTCGCCGGCGGTGACCTCGCCGCCCTCGTCGTCGGTGCGCCGCTGCACGACGCCGGACAGCTCGATCTGCAGCCGTCGCGGCAGGTCCAGGTGGTGCTCCTCCTTCATCAGGTACGCCACCCCGCCCTTGCCGGACTGCGAGTTGACCCGGATCACCGCCTCGTAGGTGCGCCCCACGTCCCTGGGGTCGATCGGCAGGTAGGGCACCGCCCACGGGTGGTCGTCGACCGGCACCCCGGCCGCCTCGGCGTCCCGTGCCAGCGCCTCGAAGCCCTTCTTGATCGCGTCCTGGTGGGAGCCGGAGAACGAGGTGTAGACCAGGTCGCCGGCGTACGGGTGGCGCTCGTGCACCGGCA
>CAZSNW010000066.1:0-12860 GCA_964608245.1 uncultured Micromonosporaceae bacterium | reverse complement strand
GGGTCCGGGGGGTGCCCACCCCGCCGGGGGGGGGGGGGGGGGCCCCCCCCGCGGGGGGGGGGCGGGGGCCCGCCCCCCCCCCCGGGCCCCGCCGCGCTGACCCGACCCGAGCCGTCCAACCTCGCCGACGTGCTGGAGCGGGTGCTGGACAAGGGGGTGGTCATCGCCGGCGACATCCGGGTCGACCTCATGGGCATCGAGCTGCTCACCGTGCGGTTGCGGCTGCTGGTGGCCTCGGTCGACCGGGCCCGTGAGATGGGCATCGACTGGTGGGAGCACGACCCGATGCTCGCCTCCCGGGTGGCCGAGGACGAGCGCCGCCGCGAGCTGGCGCGGGAGCGGTCCGAGGAGCGCGCCCGCCGGGAGCTGCCGGACGGGCGACGAGGCGGGCGTGAGGAGTCCGACGACGACGACGAGGACCGCGGTCGGCGCGCCGCAGCCGAGGACCGGTCGGGCGGGCCGGACGGCAAACAGGAGGAACCTGCAAAGCGGCGGAAGGAGCGGGGGTGACCCTCACCTGGCTGTACGCGGTGGTGCCGGCCGACGCGGTTCCGGCCGCGGTGCCGTCCGGGGTGGCCGACGCACCGGTCCGGCTGGTGACCGGTGACGGGCTCGCCGCGGTGACCAGCCCGGTCCCGCTGGAGCAGCCGGTGCAGGAGAAGCTCACCGACCCGGCGTGGCTGGAGCAGGCGGCACGCGGCCACCACCGGGTGGTGCAGGCGTGCTTCGAGGCCGCGCCCACCGTGCCGTTCCGGCTGGCCACCGTGCTGCACGACGAACAGCGCGTGCGGGAGCTGCTCGCCACCCACGCCGAGCGCCTGGCGGCGACCCTGCACCAGGTCGCCGGGCGCGAGGAGTGGGGGGTGCAGGCGAAGGCCGCCACCCGCCGCTCCGCCGGGCCGGCGCCCCGCTCCGGCGCGGACTACCTGCGTCAGCGGCGCGCCGAGCTGGCCCGGGCGAGCGCCGACCGCCGGCGCGCGGTGGCCGCGGCCGACGACCTCCACGGCGCCCTGGCCGACCTGGCGGAGGCCGCGTACCGGCGGCCGGTGGCCGCCGACGACCGGCGCGGCCTGCTGCTGGACGCGGCCTACCTGGTGGCGCGCGAGGAGCGCGCCGGCTTCCTGGAGAGTGTCAGGCGGCTGGAGGCGGACCGGCCGGAGCTGCGGCTGCGGGTGACCGGGCCGTGGCCGCCGTACTCGTTCGTCGACCTGGAGCGGGAGCCGGCGTGAGCGCGACCGTCGAGCATGCCTCGCCGGCGGTCGCCGCCTACACCGGGCCGGCGACCATCCACCGCGCCGCGGTCGAGGCGTACGACCCGGACGCCACGCCGGTCAACCTGGTGGACCTGCTGGACCGGGTGCTGGCCCGCGGGGTCGTCCTCACCGGTGAGATCACGATCTCCATCGCCGGGATCGACCTGGTGCACCTGTCGCTGCGGGCGCTGCTGTCCGCGGTCCGCCCGGGACTGTTCGGCCCGGTCTCCCCGATCCCCAAGCCGCCCACCGAGCTGGAGCGGGAGCCGTCGTGAGGGTGCCGGAGCGGGTCGAGGTCGGCCCCGAGCACCCCGAGCGGGGCCTCGCCACGGTGGTGCTCACCGTGGTGGAGCTGCTGCGGCAGCTCATGGAGCGCCAGGCGGTACGCCGGATGGAGCACGGTGACCTCACCGACGAGCAGGTGGAGCGGCTGGGCGCCACCCTGATGGCGCTGGACGAGCAGATGACGCTGCTGTGCGACTACTTCGGCATCGACCCGGAGGAGCTCAACATCGACCTGGGGCCGCTGGGTACGCTCCTGCCCCGCCGGTGACGCCGTCGAGCGCGGGACGCGCGTCGACGGTCGGAGTCCACCCCCGAAAGCCGGAGTTCACTGCGGACGGTCTGCCGGCTCCTCGCCCTCGTGGAACTCCCCCATCACCTCCTCCACCACGTCCTCCAGGGTGACGATGCCGCGGACGCTCCCGGTCCCGTCGCGGACCAGGGCGAACCGCTGCCGGGACGCCCGGAACCGGCGCAGCGCCTCGGCGGCGGGCAGCGTGTCGGGCAGCACCATGGCGGGGCGGGCGGCCTCCGCCACCGTGTCGGGCTCGCCGGCCACCAGGTTCCGCAGGTGCACCACGCCGAGGGTGGTGTCGAGGTCGCCGTCGCGGACCACCGGGGCGCGGGAGTGCCCGGAGGCGGCGAGCCTGAGCCGCGCCACCGACGGCGGCTCGTCCACGTCCACGGTGAACACGTCCTCGCGCGGGATGAGGAAGTCCGCCAGCCGCCGCTCGACCATCTCGACCGCGCCGGCCATGATCAGCCGCTGCTCCGGGCTGAATCCCCGCTGGGTGGTCACGATCTCCCGGATCTCCTCGGGTGTCACCTCCACCCGCTGGCGGGTGGGATCCCCGCCGAGCAGCCGCACCGCCAGGTCGGTGGTGCGGCCCAGCAGCCACACCGCCGGGGCCGACAGGGTGGCCAGCCACACCAGCGGCCGGGCCACCGCGAGCGCCCACTGCTGCGGGTGCTGCATGGCCAGCCGCTTGGGAGTCATTTCGGCCAGCACCAGGGTGAGGAACACCAGCAGCGCGGTGACCAGCACCACCGCGGTGGGCCGGGCCGCCTCGCCGAGGAAGCCGAGCACGCCGACCAGCGGGCCGGACAGGGTGACCGCGGCGGTGGCGGAGGCGAGGAAGCCGGCGAGCGTGGTGCCGAGCTGGATGGTGGCCAGGTACCGGTTGGAGTTCCGGGCCAGTGCGGCGACCGTCCGACCGGTCGCCGACTGCCGTTCCAGGCTGCGCAGCTGACCGTCGCGCAGCGACACCAGGGCGAACTCGGCGCCGGCGAAGAAGGCGTTGAGCAGCAGGAGCAGCACGACGGCCAGCAGCTGCGGCAGGTACCCGGTCACGTCCTCGCCCCGCCGCCCCGCTCAGCGGCGGGGGCGGCGCGCCGCGCCGGTGAGGTGTCGCATGTCCTCATGATGCGGTACGCAGCGACAAACAGGTGGCTACCATTCGAAATCAGATGTCAAGTCGCATAGCAGACATCACGGGCGACGTCTCCGTCGCGGGGTACCGTGGCGGCAGGACCGCCGGAGCGTCCGGCGGCACCGGTCCACCCGGCCGGCCGTACGCCGCGACGACGCCACCGCTGGAGGTGCTCCATGATCCGCACGACCGCACGGTCCTCGGCCGCCGCCAGGCGGGCCGGCCAGGAGTTCGTCACGATGTGGGAGCGGCTCGTCGCCGCCGCGGGTCACGGGGCCCGGCGGGTGGAGGCGGCCTCCCGCCGGCAGCGCCGGCGGGCCGCCCGGCGGCTCGCCGCCGCGTCCCGGGCGCTGCGGGGCGCCGGCCCCTCGCCGCTGCGGTGGTGGGGCGCCGGGGTCGTCACCGGCGTGGCGGGCACGATCGCCGCCGGCGCGGTGGTGCGGCGGCTGCGCCGCCGGACGCAGGCGTCGACTGTGGACGGACCAGACAGGGGCGCGGCGTGGCAGGATGTGGCGGAGTCGCCGGTGACCGCGGGCACGACCCGGGCGCGGCCGCCCGTGGTCGACCGCGGTGTGTCGGTTGCCGACCGGGCCACGTCCGGGGTCGAGCGGCTCGGACCGCCCGCGCCGGTCTCCCCCGACAGCGAAGCCCCCGCGCTCGCCGAACTCGGGGAGGCTGCCCCCACGATCGGGCGCGACGACGAGCACGGACGCTAGGCCGCCTCCTCGTCACCGCCGCCGGTACGCCGGTGCACCAGCTCCACCACGACCGCCACCACCGCGGCGGCCGCGACGCCGCCGAGCACCAGGAGCAGCGTCCGGTGACCTGCGCCGGCGACCGCCTGCGGCAGGACGAGTAGGGGCACGGACAGCGCCGCGGCGCCGCCGAGCACCACCGCGGTGCGGGTGGCGACGTGCCGCAGCACCGCCGTCGGGACGAGCGTGTCGGTGCGGAGGGTGGCGGCGAGCGTGGCGGCCACGTGGTGCAGGTAGAGCAGCACCGCCCCCGCCGCGATCTGCCCGACGCCCACCTCGTCCCGCCAGGCGCCGACCGCCGCGGCCACCACCGCGGCCACCGCGAGGACCTCGACCCAGCCGCTGTCCGGCCAGCCGGCGCCGGCCCCCGCGACCAGCACCGCCGCGGCCACCACCAACGGCACCGGCAGCTGCGACGGCGCCACGAGCGCCAGGGCCGCGGCTCCCGTGACCCACACCGCCACGCGGACCGCCAGCCCCACCCGGGTGGCCCGCCGCCACCAGGCGCGGACCCGGGCGGCCTGGTAGGCCACCCGCTCCACCACCGGCAGGTCACGCCACCTGGTCATACCCGGACCCTCTGTGTCATCCGGTACGCGTGCCGGAGCACCGCGTCGAGGCTGCCCGGCCCGCGCCAGGCCGTCACCGGGACACCCAGGTCGCGCAGCTGGTCCAGGGTGGTGGCGCGCTCCAGCCACCACAGCCGCCGGGCCAGGTACGACGACCAGTCCCACACCGGCGGGCGTACCTGCTCGGGCAGGGTGTCCACCGCCACCACCGGCCGGCCGGCGCGGGCCGACCGGACCAGCAACGCCGCGCTCTCCACGTCGAGCAGCGGGGTGAGCACGACCAGCAGCGCGCCTGGCGGGCGCAGCCCCGCGGTGAGCAGGTGCACCCCCGGTACCAGACCGTTGGGGTGGCGGTCGACGTCGGCCAGCCACTCCAACGCCGCCCGGTGGTGCCGTCGGCCGGAGCCGGCCGGTAGCCGACGCAGCCGGGTGCCGAGTTCCACCAGCGTCACCCGGTCGCCCTGCCGGACGTAGTGGCCGGTGATGGCGGCGGCCGCCCGCACCGTGGTGTCCAGGATGCTGGCCGGCCCGGCGGTGCCGCCGGAGACGCCGGCCTCGTGCCGCACGTCCACCACCAGGACCACGTCGGCGTCGCGCTCGGACAGGGTGGCGTTGACGTGGAGGTCGCGGCTTCGGCTGGTGACCCGCCAGTTGATGCGCCGCAGCCGGTCGCCGGGCTGGAACGGGCGTACGCCGGAGAGCTCCCCGTCGGTGCCGGCCGACCGGGAGCGGTGGATGCCGGCCACCCCGGCGGCGCGGGGCAACGGCTCGTCCGCGTCGAACAGTCCGGCGGCCGGGAGCACGAGCAGTGGCCGGGCAGGCAGCTCCACCGCGGTGGACAGCAGACCGTCGGCGGCGGTGACGAGGACCGTGACCGGACCGACGTGCCGCCGCCCCCAGCGCAGCGCGGTGCCGGCGGCCCGGACCACCCCGTCGGAGCCGGGCGCGACCACGGCCGCGTACCGGCCGGCGCCGTGCCGCAGGCGGATCCACTCCGGTGTGCGGACACCGAGCACGCACACGAGCGGGGCCGCGCTACGGTGCCGGACCCTGACCCGGGCCTCGACCGGCCCGTCCTCCGCGGTGGTGTCGGACGCCAGGGTGAGGTCGACCGCCGGCGGCGGTCCCGGACGGCGGGAGAGTGCGAGCACCGCGCCCCAGGCGAACGGCGCGGCCAGCAGCACGAGCGCCGGTCGGCCGGCCAGCACCGCGCCGAGCAGGGCGGCGGCGGTGACCAGGGCGGTGCGGACAGCCGCCCGGGTCGGTCGCCAACCGTCGGTGGTCATCAGCGCTCACCGGACAGCCGGGAGGTCAGGACGTCACCGCTCGCCGGTCCCCCGGCGTCGACGTCGTCCGGGGTGGTGGCGTAGGTGGGCAACCGCCCGGAGGCGGGCGCCGGCGTGGTCTCCAGCACCTCGGTGACGACCTCGGCCGGATCCAGCTGCCGCAGCCACATCTCCGGCCGCAGGCTCAACCGGTGCGCCAGGGCCGCCGGCGCGACCGCCTTGACGTCCTCCGGGGTGACGAAGTCCCGGCCGGCGAGCACCGCATGCGCACGCGCCACGAGCAGCAGCGCGAGCGAGCCGCGGGGCGACGCCCCCACCTGCACGTGGCGGTGGGTCCGGGTGGCGGTGACCAGGTCGACGATGTAGCCGGTGACCGAGTCCTCCACCGCCACGTTCTCCAGTGCCCGCTGCGCGGCCACCAGGGTGGCGGCGTCGGCGACCGGCTCCAGCACGGTCTCCTCCCGTCGCCGCTGCATCCGGCGCACCAGCACCGCCCGCTCCTCCTCCGGGTCCGGGTAGCCGAAGGACACCCGCAGCAGGAACCGGTCCAGCTGGGCCTCGGGCAGCGGGTAGGTGCCCTCGTACTCGATCGGGTTGGCGGTGGCGAGCACGTGGAACGGCGGATCCAGGCGGTAGGTGACGCCCTCCACCGAGACCTGCTTCTCCTGCATCGCCTCCAGCAACGCGGCCTGGGTCTTCGGCGGGGTGCGGTTGATCTCGTCGGCGAGCAGCAGGTTGGTGAAGACCGGACCCTCGCGGAAGACGAAGTCGGCCTGCTTCTGGTCGTACAGGAATGAGCCGGTCACGTCCGCCGGCAGCAGGTCGGGGGTGAACTGCAGCCGGGTGAACCGCAGCCCGAGGCTCTGCGCCAGGCTACGGGCGGCCAGCGTCTTGGCCAGCCCGGGGTAGTCCTCCAGCAGCACGTGGCCGCCGGCCAGGATGCCGGCGAGCACCAGCTCCAACTGCCGCCGCTTGCCCACCACCACCGCGCCGACCTGGTCGAGCACGGCGTGGGCGAGCCGGGTCACCTCGGAAAGCGGCAACGGCTCGGGCTCGGTCATGTCAGATCCCCTCCATCCGGGTGACCAGCTGGTCCAGCTCGTCCGGGGTGGGCACACGGGTCAACGGTCCGGTGAGGAAGGCTGCCAGCTCCGGACCGATCACCTCCACCGCCCGGGGGTCGCGCAGCCGCAGCCCGTGCCGGCGGTGCAGCAGGTCGTCGGTCAGCCGGACCAGCCGCTGCCGGACCACCCGGTCGAACCACTCCACGTCCCGACTGGTGGCGTCGATCCGTCGCCGCCACCAGTCGGCCCGGACGAACGGTCGGGTGTGCAGTTCGGCGTCCGCACCCGGCGGCGCGGGCGGCAGCGGGTGCGGGTCGTGCCGGAGCGACGCGGTCGCCCACATGGCCACCAGCACCGCCGCGGAGGCGACCCACAGCTCCAGCCACGGCGCCTGCCGGGAGTTGACCATCAGCACGACCGCGATGACGGTGGCCGGCACGGTCGCGAGCCCCGCTGCGGCGGCGACGGTCCGCCACAGCCACGCGGGTCCGGTGCGGCGCGGTCCGGACGCGAGCCGCCGCAGCCTGCCCCGCCGCCGGCGGGGGCGGCGGTCGTCGTGCCGCGGGAGCATCGGCGCGGGGGTCACCGTCGGCCTCCCCCGGCCGGACCCGATGGTGCGGAGCCGGCCGCCGCGCTCGGCGCGGCGGCTGCCGGCCGGGTGAACAGGGTGAGCTGCCGGTCGATCTCCCGTAGCGCGTCGGCGGCCTCGGCCACCAGTGAGGCGTCCACCCGGGCGGGCGCGTAGCGGGCCCGCCGGTACGCCCGGGCCAGCCGCTCGAGGGCGGCGGCGCTCACGTGGTGCCGGGTCAGCAGCCGGGTGACCAGGTCGGCGGGCGTGTCCGCGACCATCCGGGCGGTGCCCACCCGGGCGGCGATGCGCTCCAGGGCGAGCCAGCAGGCGATCACCGCCCGTCGGGCGTCCCCGCCGGCGTCGAGGTCCTCCAGGACGGCGCGGACCGCCCGGCGTACCTCGTCGGCCTCCCGGTCGGCGTCCGCCGGCTGGCTCGGGGCCTGCGTGGTCAGTGGACGCCGCACCACCCGCTCCACCAGCAGTGTCCGCAGCCCCAGGTAGACGGCGTAGAGCAGGAGCAGCAGCGCGGACACGAGGAACGCGATCAGGACCGCCGAGACCGCGACCTCGATCAGCAGCGGGGCGTCGGCGTCGCCGGTGCCCGGGGGCGGTGGGGGTGGTCGCTCCGGGGTCGGGGTGGCGCCCGCCAGCTCCCCCTCGCCCGGCGGCCGCGCCGGCGCCGGTCCGCCGCTGAAACCCCCGCCCCCGGCGGCCAGGGCCACCGCGCAGAGCCCGACCGCCACGGCTGCCGGCGGCGCGAGCCGGCGCACGGCCATCCTCATGACGCCTCCGGACACGGTCGGGTGCCTTCACGGTAACCGGACGGAACAACGCGCGTACCGCCAGGTGTGAGTCCTGTTCCACACCCTGTGGATGACGCTGTGGACGACGCTGTGGGTTGCTGGGGACAAGGTGTGGGTGGCTGGGGACAACCGGACAATCGGTGGAGGCCGGGGTCAGGACGGGATCTCGATCCCCAGCCGGGCGGCGTCCTCGGCGGTGTCCACGTCGTCGGCGGTCGCCAGCGCGTCGCAGGCGACCTCGGTCACCTGGGCGGAGCGGGCAAGCAGGTAGGGGCGCAGTCCCACGTCGGCGTTGGCCAGCGTGGTCACGCCCGCCCAGTGGGCGCGTCCCAGCAGCACCGGGTAGTTGCGGCGGCCCTCGAACGTGGCGGTGACCAGCGCGTCCCGGTGCGGCAGCTCCGCCACCCGGCGGACCGCCTCGACGGTGATCCCGGGCATGTCGACCGGTACCACCACCAGCGCCTCCGCCTCGGTCTCGACGGCGGCGCCGAGTCCGGTCTTCAGCGACGACCCCAGGCCGGTGCCCCAGGCCTTGTTGACCACCACCGTCGCCCCGCCCAGGTCGGCGGCGGCCGTCACCTGGTCGGCCGCCGCGCCGAGCACGACCAGCACCGGCTTGCAGCCGGCCTCGTCGAGGATCTGCACGGCATGTTCGACCAGCGGCCGGTCACGCAGCCGCAACAGCGCCTTGGGCTGCCCGAGCCGCCGCCCACTGCCGGCGGCCAGCACCAGACCAGCGACGCTCAGCACACACCTCCGAGCCTCACCCGGCACCGGACGCGGTGGTCCACCCGCGCCACTGGCAGCCTAACCCGAGCGGTGCTCGGTGCGGTGCACCGCACACGACCGACACGCGTGCGGCCGGCCGCGCCCCGCGCGGGGCCGACGGCGGTCGCCAACCGGCCCTACGCGTCGGCGTAGCTCTCCACCACGGACACCGACAGCGGGAACCGGACCCGACAGTCGTCGCCGAACAGCAACCGGCCGGCCCGCTCGGCCGCGGCGGTGACCACCTCGGACACGTGCGCCGTCTCCGGTTCCGGACAGTGCACCAGGATCTCGTCGTGCTGGAAGAACACCAGGTGCGCCGCCTGTCCCCACAGGTCCGCGCGGACCAGGGCGAGCATGGTCAGCGCCCACTCGGCGGCGGTGGCCTGGATGACGAAGTTGCGGGTGAACCGGCCACGGGCCCGGGCCACCGCCCCCGGGGCGACGCCGCTGCGGGCGGGCGCGGTCTCGTCGGCGCCGACCGTCGTCACCGGACCGTCCCAGTCGGCGCCCGGGTCGTCGGCGCCGGCCTCCGCCCGCCACGCGCCCGACGGCGGTGGGCAGGTGCGCCCCAGCCACGAGCGCACCAGCCCGCCCTCCTCCCCCACCCGGGCGGCCTGCTCCAGGTACCGCCAGGCCACCGGGTACCGCTGGCGCAGCACCGCCAGCGCGGGCGCGGCCGCCCCGCCGGTCTGGCCGTACATGGCGCCGAGCAGGGCGACCTTGGCCCGGTCACGGTCGCCGCCGAAGGACTCCGCGGCCAGCGCCGCGTACAGGTCGCCGGTGCGGGCCGCCTCGGTCAGCCCAAAGTCGCCGGAGACGGCGGCGAGCAGCCGCGGCTCCAGCTGGCCGGCGTCGGCCACCACCAGCCGCCAGCCCTCGTCGGCCACCACCGCTCGGCGGACCACCTTGGGGATCTGCAGTGCCCCGCCGCCACGGGTGGCCCACCGGCCGGTCAACACCCCGGCCGGCACGTACTCCGGGTGGAACCGGCCGTCGCGAACCCAGGTCTGCCGCCAGGTCCAGCCGTGCGCGGTCCACAGCCGGTAGAGCTCCTTGAACCGCAGCACCAGCGGCACGGCCGGATGGTCGACCTGCCGCAGGGTCCAGGAGCGGGTGTCGGGGACCGGGTGGCCGGCGCGGGCGAAGGCGCGCCGCAGCTCCTGCGGGGACTCCGGGTGCAGCCCGGGTACGCCGAGCGCCTCGGCGATCGAGGTGGCGAGCTCGACCAGCCGGGCCGGCGGTCCGCCGCCGGCCGGCCGCGGGCCGAGCAGCTCGGTGAGTAGCGTGTCGTGCACGTCGACGCGCCACGGCAGACCGTCGGCGCCCATCTCCGCGGCCGCCAGCGCCCCGGCCGACTCGGCGGCCACCAGCAGCCTGAACCGCGCCGGGTGCGAGGTCGCGGCGAGCCGCGCCAGCTGGTCCCGGTACGCCCCGACCAGCGTGTCGAGGTCGGAGGCGACCACCGGGTCGAACAGCCCCGGCTGGTGCGGCTGCGACACCGCGCCCGCAGGCGGGTCCGGCGGCACCGGGCGGCCGTCGCGGCGGGCCAGGACGGCCGCGGCCGAGCGGGGTTCGCCGTACCGACCGGCGTGGGCGAGCAGTAGGCCCTCGGCGAGCATCAGGTCGTGGCAGCGGGCGACGCGCACCCCGGCCCGCAGCAGCGGCGGGTAGCAGGTCGCGGTGGACTCCCACAGCCACCGCACGTCGCCGCCGGCCTCGACGGCGGCCACCTCGCCGGCCGGATCCGGCACCGTCCGCACCGGACCGACCGGGTGGCCGTCGGCTGACAGCTCCCGCAGCTGCCAGTGGTCGCCGGCCGGCGCCAGTGCCACCACCCGCATACGGGCATATTCTGCCGCCGGGTGCGACACGCCGCGGATGCACGACGGTCCGACCCGCGCCCCGGTCGGTGCCGGTCCGTGGCGGACCGGCCGGCGGCGCAGACCCTCAGGCGTCCACCGGGTCGTCGCGGACCAGCTCCCAGCAGGCGACCGCGGCGGCCGCGGCCACGTTGAGCGAGTCCACGCCCCGCCGCATCGGGATGACCACCCGCAGGTCGGCGGCGGCCATGGCCGCCTCGGACAGGCCCGGCCCCTCGGCCCCGAGCATCAGCGCCGGCCGGCGCCGCAGGTCGGCCGGCACCCGGGTGATCGGCACCGCGTCGGCCGCCGGGGTGAGGGCGAGCAGAGAGAAGCCCGCCTCCCGCACCCGGGCGAGCCCCTGCGGCCAGGGGGCGAGGGTGGCGTACGGCACCGCGAACACCTCCCCCATGCTGACCCGGACGCTGCGCCGGTAGAGCGGGTCGGCGCAGGAGGGCGACAGCAGCACCCCGTCCATGCCGAGCCCGGCGGCGACCCGGAATACCGCGCCGAGGTTGGTGTGGTTGTTGACGTCCTCGCACACCAGCAGCCGGGTGGCCGACGCGAGCAGGTCGGCGGCGTCGGCCGGCGGCTTGCGGTGGAAGGAGGCGAGCACCCCGCGGTGGACGTGGAACCCGGTGATCTTCTCGAGCACCGCCTGGTCGGCCACGTACACCGGGGCGCCTCCGAGGTCGGCGAGCGCGTCGACCCGGCGTTCGTCCACCAGGTACGACCGGGGGACGTACCCGGCGCGCAGGGCCCGCCGCAGCACCAGCTCCCCTTCGGCGATGAACAGTCCGTGCGGCGGTTCGAACCGGGTGCGCAGCGCGACGTCGGTCAGGGCCCGGTAGTCGGCGATCCGTGGGTCGTCGGGGTCGCTGATCCGCTCGGGCACGTCTTCCGATTCTGCCCGGCCGCCGCCCACACCACCCCGAAGCCACCGGCGAGCAGCGGCAGCGCGGCCACCGGGGTGAGCGTGGGCAGGGCGGCGGCGGCCACCAGCAGCGGGGCGGCGACCGCGAACAGGACGCCGTCGGCGCGGGTCAGCCCGGGCGCCCGCCACACGGCCACCCCGAGCAGCAGCCACGCCAGGCCGAACAGGACGACCCCGACGGTCGCCGGCCCGGCGGCGGCCTCCTGCGCCTGGGCGTACCAGCCGGCGGCGGCGGTGGCGCCGGCCTGAACCGCCTCGGCGGCCGCCAGGGCGGCGTGGGCGGTGACCCCGACCAGCGGTTGACTCACGGCGGTGCCCGCCACCGCGCACACCACCGCGGCGAGCGCGGCGCCCCGGCCGGCCGATCCGGCGAGCAGCGCCGCGGCCCCGAGCGCGCCGAGGGTGAGCAGCGGGCCGCCGCCGGATCCGGCGAGCAGGGCCGCCGGCCCGTGGTGGGCGGAGAGCACGTGCGCCGCCCAGGCCGTCGGGGCGGCCACCGGATCGGGCGGGACGGACAGCGTCGACCACAGCAGCAGCAGCGCGTACGCCGGCAGGGCGGCCAGTCCGATGAGCACCGGGACACGCGACCAACGGCCCGACACCTGTGCCGCGACGCCCGTCCGGCCGGCCCGTCGCCGCCCGGTGCGGTGCCGGCTCGCCGACCCGGGCGCCCGGTGACGGGGGAGGTCGCGGGTGGTGGTGTCGGGCACGGTCGCCTCCGTCAGCAGTAATCGGTCATATACCAACGAATACTGCTAAAACAGACGACCATTCACCGATGGATCCGTCAGGTCGGAGCCACCGCGGCACCGACGGTCAGCTGCGTCCGCCCGGCGCGGACTCGCCCGGACCCATCAGAGGCGCCGGGCCGGCGGTGGTCTCGGCCGCGGCCGCCTCGGCGTTGCGCTGCACCTCGCGCGCCGCCCGGGCGGCCTCCTCCGCGGCGGCCCGGGCCTCCGCCGTGACGCTCTCGTCCTCGCCCAGCGGCCGCCGCGGCCCACCACCCGGCAGGGTCGCCAGGCCGCCCAGCGCCTCGCCGATGCCCTCCAGCGCCCGGGTCAGCTCGACCGGGACCACCCAGACCTTGTTCGCGTCCCCGGAGGCGATCTGCGGCAGCGCCTGCAGGTACTGGTAGGCGAGCACCTTGGAGTCCGGGTTGGCGGTGTGGATGGCGTCGAACACCGTGCGGATCGCCTTGGCCTGGCCCTCGGCCTGCAGGATGCGCGCCTGCCGCTCGGCCTCGGCGCGCAGCACCGCGGCCTGCTTCTCCCCCTCGGCGGTGA